>JADGCJ010000206.1 GCA_015229045.1 Magnetococcales bacterium | reverse complement strand
GCACCCCTCCCTAGCAAAGGCTACTTGACATCCAAGACAGTTGCTGGACCCCGTTGACGGGCCTTTGCCCAAATCAAGACTCAAGAAACTATACATCTCGAAGTGGACTCGGTTTACACGTTCCAAAGTAGATGCGGTTTAAAAAAAAACCGCGCTGCAAGGCAAACGCGGTCCGAATGACGAAACGACCGACCCCCCCCGGGTACGCCCCGCCGCAATGCAGGCGCACCCGGAGGTTTCGCGATCGATCAGGAGCCGCTGTTGGCTTTTTCCAGGGCCTGGCTCAGGGCTTCACCCAGACTGCTGGTGGCAGTACCGCGCGTCGAGGTGTATTCTTTCAGGGCCTGACGCTCCTGGTCCATTTCCAGGGCTTTGATGGAGAGGGAGATTTTGCGTTTCTGCCGGTCGATCTGGGTGATTTTGACCTCAACCTCGGCTCCATTTTCCAGGACGAGGCCGCTATCCCGACTGTCGCGGGAGAGTTCGGCTTTACGCAGCAGACCCTCGACGCCTTCGGCCAGGGTCAGGATCCAGCCGGAGGTCATTTGCTCCTTGACCACACCCATGACCGTGCTGCCTTTGGTGTGGGCATCGGCCCATTGACTCCAATCGTCAGGGTGGGCCTGTTTCAGACCCAGAGAGATGCGCTCCTTTTCCGGATCCAGGGAGAGGACCACGGCTTCCACCTGTTGGCCTTTCTGGAACTGTTTCAGGGCGTCTTCGCCCACGGCCGGATCCCAGGTGACGTCCGACAGATGGACCAGACCATCGATATCCCCTTCGAGGCCCACGAAGAGGCCGAACTCGGTGATGTTTTTGATCTCGCCGGTGACGGTGGTACCGACGGGGTGGGTCTGGGCGAAGGCCTCCCAGGGATTCTCCTGGCACTGTTTCAGGCCCAGGGAGATGCGACGGCGTTCGGCGTCGACGTCCAGGACCATCACCTCCACCTCTTTGCCCACTTCCAGGAGTTTGGAGGGGTGGATGTTCTTTTTGGTCCAGGCCAGTTCCGAGACATGGGCCAATCCTTCGACGCCCGGTTCCAGCTCGACGAAGGCGCCGTAGTCGGTGATATTGGTAACGATGCCATGGAAACGGGCAGCGGGAGGATATTTGGCGCCGATCCCTTCCCAGGGGTCGGTGAGCAGTTGTTTCATGCCCAGGGAGATGCGCTGGGTTTCGGAGTTGAACTTGATCACTTGCACCGAAACCGTGTCGCCGACGTTGACCACGCTGGAGGGGTGTTTGACACGTTTCCAGGACATGTCCGTGATGTGCAGCAGGCCATCCAGTCCGCCCAGATCGACGAAGGCGCCGTAGTCGGTGATGTTCTTGACCACGCCATCCAGGATCATGCCCTCGTGGAGGGTCTCCAGCAGGGCCTTGCGGGCATCCTCCCTCTGTTTTTCGATCACGGTGCGTCGGGAGACGACGATGTTGCCGCGACGACGATCCATTTTCAGGATATCGAAGGGCTGGCTTTCGTCCTGGAGACGGGAGATGTCATGCACCGGGCGCACATCGACCTGGGAGCCGGGCAGGAAGGCCGCCAGGGAGTTGATATCGACCGTATAGCCACCCTTGACCTTGCCGATGATCCGGCCATGGACAATTTTCTGCTCGTTGAAGGCTTTTTCGAGATTGACCCAGGCCTCTTCCCGTTTGGCTTTTTCCCGGGAGAGGACGGCCTGACCATTCTGGTCTTCGCTGCGCTCCACAAAGACATCCACCTGATCGCCAACCTTGACCGCGACCACGCCTGACGCATCCAGGAATTCTCGTATCGGCAATCGACCTTCCGACTTCAGGCCGACGTCAATGACGAACTCCTCTCCCTCCTGCTGAATGATGGTCCCTGTGACCACCTGGCCTTCCTTGCCGACACCCTGGTTGAAGGACTCCTCCAGCAGGGCGGCAAAATCTTCATCCCCGGATTCGGGGTCCTGGACCCGCTCTTCTGCTACCACGAAACTTACCTCGAAAAAGAGTTGATGGGAGTGGCCCCTGTCAGTCTGTCCCGGCCGATTGCGTCAAGACTTCGCCAACAAGCCCAACGACCCGATCGATGCTTTGTTCGAGCGTCAGGTGAGTGGTGTCGATCCGGACGGCATTGGCCGCCGGCACCAGAGGCCCGTGAGTTCGCCCGCTGTCGCGGGCATCGCGCTCCGCCATTTGGGCGAGAATCTTCTGAAAGTTAACAGCTTCCCCGGCTTGTTGCAACTCCTGGAACCTTCTTTTTGCGCGTTCGTCCAGGGAAGCGGTCAAAAATATCTTCAGGGTGGCGTGGGGATGCACGACGGTGCCGACGTCCCGACCGTCGAGAATGGCGGCTCCCGGAGCACCATAGTGGCGTTGAAACTGCAGAAGAGCGGCGCGCACTTGCGGCAGTGCCGCGTACCACGAGGCGGCGATGCCCACCTCCTCCTGACGCAGGGCCGTGGTGACATTTTCTTCATCGAGGAAGGCCTGGTAGATACTGGCCTCAACGCGGCGAAAGGTGAATTTCATGGTGGCTGCAGCTGCGGCCACGGCATCCGGATCCGTCAAGCCCTGGCGCAGCGCCAGCAGGCCAACCGCTCGATAGATGCTTCCCGTTTCCAGGTAGGCCAAGCCAAAACGGCCGGCCACCGCCCGGCAGACAGCCCCTTTTCCTGCCCCGGCCGGGCCGTCGACGGCCACGACCGTCCGGGATGGATTCCCTTGCGCCGGGTCGTGCATGGATTCATTCATTCCGCAAGCGGGCTCATTCGTGGCCGAAATCGCTGCAACGTTCCAGGGCGTAGTTGAAGAACTCCTCTACGGCCTTGGAGCGAAATTTCTGTTTTTGGTAAACAAAATTAATCTTGCGTTTCATGGGAACGCCCTTGATACGGCGAATGGTGAGGCTGCGCAGGCTCAACTCCTTGCGCAGGGCAACGTTGGAGACGATGCTGAAGCCGACTCCTCCCTCGACAGCCCCCTTGATGGCCTCGGTGCTGCCCAGCTCCAGGACATTATCCAACTGCTCGTAGGGCAACCCCGATTTCTCCAGGAGCTCGGTGATCACGGCCCGGGTGCCGGAGCCTTCCTCGCGGGAGACAAAGGGGTGTTCCTTCAACTGGAGGAGCGGAATCTCCTCATGCTGCGCCAGAGGGTGACCGGGGGGAATGATCACCACCAGTTCGTCTTCGGTGCAGGTCCGAACTGAAATGTTCTTGTTCTTCACTGGTCCTTCGACCAGGCCTATGTCGATGGTGGCGTCTTCGAGCTTGCGAATGACCAGGCGGGTGTTGTGGACGGTCAGGCGGATCTGCACTCCGGGAAATTTCTTGTTGTAGCCGCTCATGATTCGGGGCAAAAGATATTCGCCGATGGTTGTGGAGGCACCCAGCTTGACCAGGCCCCGTGTCACGCCGGTCAGTTCGTTGATGGCTTTTTCGGTTTCGCGGTACAGTTCCAGGATCCGTTCCGCGTAGGCGAAGACTGTGGTTCCGGCATCGGTCAGAGTGATCCGGTTGTGATGCCGGTCAAAGAGGCGCGTGTTGAAATGCTCTTCCAATTGCCGAATCTGAAACGTGACCGCCGGTTGAGTCAGGGACAACTCTTCCGCAGCCCGCGTAAAAGAAAGATGTTTGGCAACGGCATGGAATACCCGCAGCCTGGTGTCAGAGAAACTCATGTGTTCCCACCCCGCAGAACCAAAAAGACCCATGAACCCCCGATCATCACGACATATGCCAGGAGGCCCCTCTTTTCAGTATATTAAAAATTATTATGCAATTTGTATAGCAAAATTTCATGCGGCAAGCCGCGTCATTGCAAAGCGACACATCCTGGAATCGATTGGGTTGAGCCCTGCACAGGATGTGGGAAGCCTCCCTCCACCCTCCGATTCACGGGAGTCGCTGCGCGACTTTGCGTGGTAAACTGCGTCCACTTTGGAACATGTCGTTTCGTAACTGCCCAGGGACCCCCTCATAGAAAGGCCTGGACATGAAAGCCTTTGTCAGGGCTTCGCCCCGAACCCCACCAGGACTCTGTCCTGGACCTGTCCGGTCGCCAGCCCCCTGGACCTCGTTGACAGGCCTTTGCCCAAATCAAGACTCAAGAAACTACGCATCTCGAAATGGATTCGGTTTAGAATGACGAGGGCCACGCACAAAATTCAGGAAAAGGTGAGGAGTCATGTCGCTCAAACCCCCTGTACCGGACGATGAGACATTGCAGGCGTTGTATGGCCGTTATCGACGCCTGTTGGTGGCACAACATGCGACGCTGGCAGAACGGCTGTTGGCTGGCAACATGATCCGGTCGGCGCACTTTCTGGAGGTGGCCGCCAACTACGACTGCATCCTGTTCGATGCCTATGGCGTCCTGAATCGTGGTCCGGTTCCCATTGCCGGAGCGGCGGCGACCCTGGCGGCATTGCGTCGGTCGGGAAAACGTTTTTTTTTGGTATCCAACAACGCCTGTCACTCCCCGGCCCAGATACTCGACCAATTGCGGGGCATGGGGTTTGATCTGGAGGAGGAGCATCTGGTCACCTCGGGAATGGCGGTGCTGTCGGCGATGGCTGACAGTCCACTTCGTGATCAACCCTATTGCCTGGTGGGAACCGAAGCCGGTGCCCTGGCCTACGCCCCGCAACCAGAGAGATTGATGGTCAACTTTTCGTCCGGGCGTGACGACATCATGACCGGGGATGGGCAACGCGCCGCCTACATCCTGCTGTGCAGCGATGTCGATTATCATGGCGGACCCCAGCAACGCCTCGTCGAAGCCTTGCTGGCGGAGCGGATCCGGCCCCTGGTGATGGCCAATCCGGATCTTGTCGCCCCCAACTCCCAGGGGAGCAATCTCTGGGTTTCCGGCCTGACGGTTGCTGATCTGGAAAGGCGTTATGGTGCGCCATGGGTTGGTTTAGGCAAGCCCTTCGCTCCGGTGTTCAATCTGGCCCTGGAGCGGGTCGGGGAGGTGCCACGAGAGCGCATCCTCATGGTTGGGGATACCCTGGAAACGGATATTCTTGGCGGGGCGGCCATGGGCTTTGACACCTGTTTGACCTTGTCGGGGGTTCTTGCTGGTCAGCGGGACGCTATAACGGTTTTGTGCGATCGGCGAGGTATTCGGCCCGATTACATTGTCGATTCGATTGCCAGGAGGTGAGTTGAATTTGGGGCGAAGCCCCAATAGAGTGTTTTTTTGGTAACTGCCCAGGTAGCGGGGCAATCGCATTTGAAACTGACACGCCTGAGGCCATGGTCGCTTTTTGGCATCGGGGTCCAGGGGGCTGGCGACCGGACAGGTCCAGGACAGA
>JADGCJ010000205.1 GCA_015229045.1 Magnetococcales bacterium | reverse complement strand
GTCCAGGACGAAGAACACAACCGGGAGATCGTCCTTTTGACCAATCACCTGGAATTCGGCTCCACCACCATCTCCGCGATCTACAAAGAGCGTTGGGAAATCGAGGTCTTTTTCAAGACCCTCAAGCAGAACCTCAAGGTCAAAACCTTCGTCGGAACCTCGGAAAACGCTCTGCGCATCCAAATTTGGACAGCTTTGATCGCGATCCTCCTGCTCGTAACCGTTCATGGTGGCTGTACCACCAAGCCATCGGCATGCACTGACATTGGGCTGATTTGGCAAGGGCTGGACGAATTTTTTTGGCGTCTTGTAAAAATTTCAATCTTTTCATTCTTTTCTGAACGGGATATCATCCCAAGATCGGAGGCACAGTCCAGATGGATGCCAAACGGGTGTTGTTTTTAAAGGCGGGCAGGGAAATGAGGAAGCGGGTGGATGCCTGAACCTGTCTGCCCAGTCATGTTGTGATGGCAAAACTATTTGCAAGCCTATGAGGCATTGGAGAGGAGAGTGGACAAATGAGTGATGTAAGAGTCTCTGATACGTCAATGTACTCACGCGCCCTGCTGATCGATCTGGACAACTGCCCTGCAGAACCAAGTCAATTATCCGCGATTCAGAACGAATTTGCCCGGATCATCGTCTGTTTCGGCGGTATTGAGCCAAAAGTTCCATTGGGGCTGGTGATCGCTCTTGCAACCGCCATTCATGAGGGCAAGATTGAACTGATTGGCATGCAGAAAGGCGGGAAGAATGCCGCTGACTTCGGCTTGGCCTTCTGGGCGGGCCGGTTGGTATCGGAAATGCCAGAGGTGACCAAATTTACGATCCTGTCTGCGGATGCCGATTTGGATCATGTGGTGAACATGTTGCGTACTGCCGGAAGGGAGGCGGAACGGCAAAGCGGCCATCGCTGGTCCAGGCAGAGTGTTCTCTCGAGTGTTGAGGATGTGTTGGATGAAGAGGATGCGATTGAAGACGCAGTGGATCATTTTATCGCTATGCTGCTGTCGCCCAACAAACCCAGACCGGCCAAACGTGCCTCTCTCATCAACAGCATCAAGGCTGCCTCTCGTGCGGAGCCATGGAAGGGGATCGCGCCAGGAACTATATTGAATGTACTGTTGAAGCGACAAGTTTTGAGGTTTGGCCAAAAAGGGAAGGTGTCTACCTGCTGGATAACGATACCGACGGTGGTGTTGGGGGAAAGATGCTTCCGACAAGCAGTGATGATGATGAGTGCATCCCGTTTTGATCCGGCCTGGAGATGGAGGGGTATGGATCGCCAGAAGACAAAGGAACGCCTATGACGGCAAAGGCCAGTTTGAAACTCATCGCTGAGGAAATCGAAACCCTTTTTGACGAAGACACCGCCTATTTTGACCGAGAGACCGGCGAGGTGTTTGTCGTTTCTGAGGCAATGAGAGGAGCAGCAGAACATTGTCAGCCGGACGGTTTCCCGGAGTGGCAACTTGCGCTGATTGAGATCGCCAGTGCCGTGGCTGATGACCATGACGGTCGTTATCTGGCCCTGCCCAATAAGTATGATTTCCATGAGTATGCGGTCATGGAGCGGTTCTGTCACTCCCGAGACAATGATGCACAGGAGGAAGACTTGTTGGAGGCTATACGGGGCCGGGGAGCCTTTCGGCGTTTCAAGGACAGGCTCTACCAACTGGGCATTCAGGATGATTGGTACCGGTTCCGAGGTGACGCACTTCGGGAACTTGCCGCCGAATGGGCAGAGGAAAACGGCATCGAACTGGCCGAGGAGTGATCCGTCGGGGTGGCAAGGTACCTGTGCCTTGCCCGAGTCATTCGGAACGCCATGGCGTTGGATTTTTGAGTTCCCATTGGGCGCGGCGAGATGGGTGTTCCTGGCGCCGCTCGTCGCGCTGTGTTGAGTTTTTCCTGTTGGCGGGAAGTTGTTGATGCCTCCCGGTATCACGCAACACGGTGGCACGCAGGCCAACCCGTGCGTGGACCAGAGTTCGTTTCCATGTTTGACAACCATCTTTACTATCGAACTGGTCAAATATTAGAAACTGATGTTAAACTTTGAAATTGTGTATAAAAAGTCTGGTCCACAGCCTGTGGACCAGAAGCGTGTCTGGTCCACAGGTTTTGGAGAATTCCGGGAGAGAGGAGAAAAAAGAGGGAGTTTCCGACTCCTTCTGGTCCGGAGGCTACCGAGTGGAAGTCGAAACGATATCGGCTATCTATTGAAAATATTGGGATTTTCAGGCACAAAAAAACCGCCTGAGTGGGCGGTTTAAAATCGAAGAAAAGCGCGCGAAATTTGAATGGCGTACCAAGATGACGCTTCCAAACTAAATTCTCCATTATTTTGTGCGGAACAACACAAAGAAGTTTTGTGGAATTTTGGCAGGCAAAATCAATACAGACAAGGTTTATCAAATTGATTTTAAACAATATTGTAAATTTTATCAAACTTTTCCCATCTGAGCCTATCACCCTGCAATTGCCGTTTTTGTACTCCCGCCATGCTGGGTTACGCGAGGTCGGCATTTTACTTTGACCGCTCCCTTGGAGAAGGTGTCATCGCTGGCCTTGCTCGACCAGACATATGCTTCCCCAGTCCCCAAGCGGCTCATCTTCTCCGAGGTTAATTCACCAAGCGCAGCGTTGGCCTTCTGGATGTGTTTGAGCCACGCGGGTGAGTTAAATTTGTGCATGATGATCTGAGAAGATAGTTCAATCAACGAAATTGGTACGGAGGGTGGATCCTGGGATGCCACCATAATGCTCGTCCCCTTATGCCGCATCTCTCGAACGACCTCAACCAAGCCGGTGACCAAGTCGTCATTCTCGATATACTTGTGGGCCTCATCAAAGACAACCATTTTGTTGAATGCCTGCCCGTTGAAAGTGGCCTCCGAAAAAATCTGCAGCATCACCACAAACAGTCCCAATGCCTCGTCCTTTTCGATGTACTCATCCCGCAGGTCAACGATGATCAGTCGACCTGGTCGTATCAGATCCTGAAGGCGTTGTCCATCGCTGATATACTCGCCAGCAAACTGTAAACGAGTTTTAGCCAAATCCTTCAGATGGTCAGAAAGGCCAGAATTTTCAATTCCGCTTCTGATTGAATCCAATGTCAGATTACTTCGCAGTCCCCTCATGATGAGATTGATTTGGCGCATGTACATGCTCTGACTGCCGATTGCCCCCATAAGGAACTTCCAATGGGTTGCCTTGAGTTCTCCTGCAGAAAAGGCGATAGGATAAACCTCCAGATCAGGATACTCGGCCTTGCGCTCCGCAACCTTGTCTGCTGGTGTTAGAATCACGACATCCTTGAGGGCTTGCGGATTGGCTTTGTACCGATCTCGAAGAATTTGAACCTCCTCCTCCACGGAATTTTGGTGAATCATGGAGGTAAACTCGGGCGCATAGTCCTGAGTGGGGCTGTAATGGAAAATGACTGTGGCCAGAGAGCTTGGAAGGACATTCAAATTCAAGACAGCCATTGAGGCCATTTCAATAACCGTACCCAGGGTGTAGCTTTTGCCGCCCCCCTGAACTCCAAAAAGGCTAATCGTGTGAGTGTGGTTCAGATCCAAGGCGATCTTTCGGCCAGACACTTCCCCTAGAAGGCCGTATTGAGGGGATTCTCCCGTGACCCCAAGCATGACGTCATAGGCAACTTGTTGTGAATCATGCAGATCATTTGTCTGTGGACCTACAACTTTTGCTTGTTCTGCATCGCGAGTAATGGCAGCAAGAATTGATATCTCTTTTTCCTTAGGATCTGCAATTTTCATATTTAGGTCATAGCGATATGGTTTGGAAGCGTTTTCTGCAGCGGGCGTCTTGGTGGTGGCAGAAAAGGAAAACTCTTCTTCATGAGCGCCATCACAAAATTCTGCAAAGCTGCCTTTGTCGGCGGATACGGGCAAGCTCTCCACTGCCACTTCAGGATGGAAATCGTTTGCAGTCAGCGTCCAGGTTCCAGTACGCTCGCGTTTTGGAGCAATAAAAGCAGCCGATTCCAGTTTTGGCACATGAGGAAGACTGAGTTCGCTGAGGGATCTCTCAAATGCCAGCTCTTGTCCACCTTCACTCCGAGTTGATGTGTCACAGCCTTCCAAGAGTGCTTGAATCAAATCCCTCCCCACCCGGTGAAATTCGATACCTACCTCTGTTTCAAACGGCTCGGTTCCCTGTTTGTCAAAATCGAATATGATTGCGCTACGTCGGAACTGAAGCGCATAACCACGCTCAATGCTTTGCAAGAACTGATGCGCTTCATGTGCTGTCTCTGGTTCCATGATGCCATAGCGCAAGGAGCGCTCCAAATAGAACTGCAATGTCTTTGCGAATTCACGACTCTTCAACAAACGGTCAGGTCGGTCTGGTTTCTTCAGGCCAGGGTCAAAATGCCGCTGGAGAATGCGCTCACTTTGGGAAATCTGTCCGGTGATCTTTTCCTTTAATTGATTGAATGCAGAAAAGTCACCCACCTGAGAATAGCACTTCACTTCCACCAAATTGCAGGTGACGGTCCGGTTGGCTAAATCAAGATCGAACAGCGCCAGATCAGTACGTTGCAGGCTAATGGCATCTTCGATTTCATCTGTTTGGCCAGAGCCTCTGTACAGGTCGGTATGGGCATCGAGAGGAAGTATGATCTGATTGCTCAATGCCCCCTGATATTCCAGGTAAAGCCTGGCCAATGCGAGGCCAAGCGCTTCTGTCTGTTGCGTTGGGGATGAAATGAGCTTCAAGGCCAGTTGCCCTGACAGCGACCGGAGGTATAAAAGCACTTTGATCGCATGTTTCCCGGTGGCGGAAAGGCCATGATTCTCAAGAACTGGCCTCAGCATGATTTCCAGTTCTTCCGTAGAGCGAGACGAAACGATCAAGTTGTAAGCAGAAAGAGAACTGGCCCCAGAAACAAAATCAATCAAGTAGTCTGGTCTGTCCTTGAGACCGCCATGATCGAAAAATTCAATACCCATGTGGCGGTCAACCGTAAATACCCAGTCGCTGACTCGATGGACCTCATAAATCAGTTCTCGCTGTTCAACATCCAATTTCAAGGTGACGACAGGAACAGCCTTGAAGCTTGCCCCCGATGCGGCTACCGCAGCAGTTGCCATACAGACATGAGCATTCAGTTTGGCAATCAGGTCAAATGTCTCTTCTTTTTCGGGTGGATTCCCAACTGCACCGATGACAGGTGCCTTTCGCCAATAGGTCCCCGATTCATCATCGACGAAGGTTGTTTCATAATCCTGGATCAGACCGAACAGAGGGACATGGCTATGGGCTTTCTCGGCTACTGACAACTCCTC
>JADGCJ010000204.1 GCA_015229045.1 Magnetococcales bacterium | reverse complement strand
GTGGACAATCTCCAAGTTGGAACTGGTTGGGAATGAGCAAATAACGAGGAGATGATCGGGTTAAAATCGAACTTTGCGTAGACAAGCATTGCTCTTCGGTGCTTACACCATCGTGCCGCCTACATACGGTAATGCCGAGTTTGCCATAGGCTCTATTCACATTAAGTGTGCGTGATGATGAAATGTCCTGTAGAAACATGATGATGAGGTTCAATGTGTGCAGCACTGTATTGACCGTTTTTTCCTCAATAAAACAGAATGTTACACATGATCTTCTGATTTCGACGCATATCTAACGCGAATAGAGCCAAACCGGAAGAGCCATTTTTTCAGACATCTACCTCTTGTTGTATGGAAAGCAGGTTATGTAATGCCTGTCTAGCTTCAGCGAGGGTTGGGTCACACAGTCTAAAATGGTGACGTACCAACTCCAGGTTAGCGTGATTGGTTTCCATGGCCCGCCCCAGTTCGGCTAGGCGTGTGACGCCCATGGTAAGGCTGGAAGATTTCAGGGTATGGGCGGTCACTCGTACCTCTTCGGAATCGTTTTGTTCTATGGCTTGTTCCAGATTGGCCAACAATTGCGGTGTCTGGATCAAGTAGTGTTGCACCATTTTGCCCAGCAGACCGGTGCTGCTTCTTGAAGTTAATCCCAGGATGCGACTAACGGCAACCGGGTCCAGTATGGGAACTGGTAGCGCAGCATTATCGATGGCAGGATTGGAAGGTGACAACACTGGATCCGGGTCGATTAAAGCAAGATCCTGGGCCGGATCAGTTTGTTTTTTCTGCGTGGTATCGTCATTGATCCGAGGCAGCCAGCGATGCAGTTTGGCGGCCAAGTCGGTGTGGCTGAAAGGCTTTTGTAGGTAGTCATCCATACCGGCATCCAGACACAGTTGCCGACTCTGTTTCAAGACATGCGCGGTGAGGGCGACGACAGGGGTACGTCGCCTTTCCACTTTCTTTTCCCACTCACGCAAACGTCTGGTTGCCTCGAAGCCATCCAGAACGGGCATTTCGCAGTCCATTAAGATGACATCGAATGGAGAATTGGCATGATGAATAGTGCTCAGTGCTTGCATGCCATTCTTGGCAACCGTTACCTGGCAACCAAATATTTCCAGTGTTGCCACTGCCATCTCCTGATTGACCAGATTGTCCTCCACCAGCAAAATCCGGCCCTCAAAATGGATATCGTTCGGTGTCGCTGATTGTTGGATCGTCCGCCAAGAAGCGATTTCACATTGATCCTCAAGATGTGGTTGTTTGTTGAAACGAGCCATAAACCAAAAAGTTGATCCCTGGTCAGGAACGCTTTCAACATGCAATTCTCCTCCCTTCATACGCACTAGGCGTTGGGTGATGGCCAAGCCCAGCCCGGAGCCGCCGAACCGGCGCGAAATCGATGGATCTTCCTGGGAAAAGGCCTCGAATAGGTGTTGTTGAAATTCTTGAGAGATGCCAATGCCTGTGTCGATCACATCAAAGCGCAGAAGGACAACCGTCTCTCGTTCTTCCAGGAGATCCACAGTCAGACCAATGCTTCCCTTGGAGGTGAATTTGAGGGCATTGCCTAACAGATTGAAAAGGATTTGGTTGAGACGGTAGGGATCCCCCAGGATGTGGAGGGGAATTTCTTTGGCCATTTTCAGATTGAAGGTCAATCCTTTGCGTTGTGTCTGGTCCGTGAACGTGGTGTTCAGATCGTCGAGCAACATACCCAGATTGAATGGCAGTAGATTCAGGGTCAGACGACTGACTTGCATCTTGGAAAACTCCAGGATGTCGTTGATGACGCGCAATAACGTGCGTCCGGAGTGGTGGATGACCGCCGCTAATTGGGGTGCTGTGTTGCTGATGCCCTGCATGGCCCGTTTGAATTCATCCAGATAGACAGTTGACTCGGTGTCGTATTGACGCAGGAGGTGAGCAAAATGTTCGAGTGGTTCCAGCGACTCGGTGGAATACACGGCATCTACTGGCGCCGCATCGGGTACCGTCACCTCATCAAGCTGAGCCAGGCTCTCGATGATCTTATCGAATTCCTTGTCGATCTCGGTCTCCAAGATGTTAATCTGCGCTATTTGTTGCTCTTTGACGGCCATTTCGAGTTGCGTAGCGATTTCAGCCAGCGTGACAGCACCCAAGGTGGCGGCTAGGCCCTTGACCGTGTGTGCCTGCCGTATTAACGTCGGCCAATCGTCTGTTGTGCGTGCCATCTGGAAATTCTC
Source organism: Magnetococcales bacterium (assembly GCA_015229045.1). The sequence continues at coordinate 3,131 of JADGCJ010000204.1, read as the reverse complement.
CATGAAGGTCATCGCATGATCGTCGCGGAATCTCTTCAACCACTTGACATAAAGGTCGCGTCGTCTCCCAGCAAACTCAAGTCCGGTTGCCGTGTCGAAGCCGGGCAGAACCGGCAGCACAGGTGATTTCGCAGGCACACCGGGGATAGCAACGGAAAAAGTGGAATCAGCTGGCAACACCGCGTCAGGCAACACCCCGCTACGAGGCTTGATCAAGTGTGAGAGGGTTGTAAGCAATTCGTTGATTCTTATTGGCTTACTCACAAATGCGTTCATCCCTGCGACTAGGCAAAGTTCACGGTCGGTTGCCGTGGCATTGGCGGTCAGCGCGATGATCGGCAGCTTCCGATATTCCGGTCTTGCACGCAGACGACGAGTTGCTTCAAAACCATCCATGATGGGCATTTGACAATCCATGAGTACGCAATCAGGAATTGCCGACTCGACAGCAGTAATGGCTTCGAGACCATTGGTTGCCACACGCACCGAAAAGCCAACCTGTGCCAGAAGATCGCACATGACTTCCTGGTTGAGGTTGTTGTCTTCCACCAGCAGGATGTTGGTGCCACGCAAGCGATCTAGTGCATCCTGGTCCAAGCTAGGCGAATTATTTGCCATTCTGGAACCTACTGGCACGTCACTTGTCGAGAGGCGGACTGTGAAGTGGAAGGTACTGCCCTGGCCAGGGGCGCTCTCCACCCAGATTCGACCGTCCATCAGATCGACCAGACGCTTGCTGATGGCCAGTCCCAAGCCGGTACCACCGAAACGCCGGGTAGTGGAGGCATTGGCTTGGCTGAAGGGGAGGAACAGCCGTGTCTGCTCCTCGGCGTTCATGCCGATGCCTTCATCGCGTACTGTAAAATGCAGTTCGATTAGCTCACTCTCCATGTTTTGCTCCGCCACCCCGATGACGATCTGGCCATGCTCGGTGAACTTGATGGCATTACTCACCAGGTTGACAAGCACTTGCCCCAGGCGCATGGCATCACCAACCAAGGTAACCATCGACTGGTTACCCACAGGGACGACCAAAAAGAGGCCTTTGGCGATTGCCTTGTCGGCCAGCATTGAGACGATTGCCTCAAAAATATCGTCCAGTCGGAACGGCTCTGCCACAATCTGCAGCCTGCCCGCCTCGATCTTCGAGTAGTCCAGGATATCGTCGATGATACGCAGTAGGGAATCGGAGGCCAGTTCGATCTTGTTGAGATAGTTCTGTTGCTGTGGTTTGGGGTTTGTACGCAGGCACAATTGGGTCATGCCGAGGATGGCGTTCATTGGCGTGCGGATTTCATGACTCATGGTGGCGAGAAAGGTTGACTTCATCCGGTTCGCTTGCTCGGCGGCGTTTCTCGCGTCACTCATCTGCTGTTCGGCTACTTTTTGGCTGGTGATGTCCATACAACAGATGACGAGACCGAGGAAGTCACCATTTTCGTTGAACCGTGGCAAACCACGGGAGAGTACCCAGTGGTAGTGGCCATCTGCGTGGAGCAAGCGATGCTCCATTTCAAACGCAATATACCGCTTGAAACTGGCACAGTAGCTGTCCAGAAGGCATGCGCGGTCATCGGGATGCACATTTTCGGTCCAGCCGGCACCAAGATCCTGCGCCATGCTGCGGCCAGTGAAATCCATCCAGTGTTGGTTGGACCAAGTGAAGTTTCGATCTGGGTCAGCCAACCAGATTATGACAGGAACTGCATCGGCCATGGAATAAAAGCGCATCTCGCTTTCGTGCAGTTGAGCCTGCTGTTGCCGACGCGTGATCTCCGCCTCAATGCGATTATGTTCGCTTTGCCCCAGTATCCTGGCGAAGTACCAAATGAGTGCGGAGAAAAGTGTGACATAGGTAAGTTGCACGATGACGACACCAGTTTCGCTATCGAACCAGCCGTTACGCTCGCCATTGACGCGCAACCAACCAATGATGATGGGGCTCATCAGCGCAAACGGTAAAAACCGACGTACCGTGACACCACTTGCCGTCGCATTGGAAATCGTTGCCATCAGGCCCTGCTTTGGTTTGGCAAACAGCATACCCAGATTGATTACCAAAAACCCGAATGCGGTATGCAATGCCACGCCGGATCTGGCAAAGGCACCGTGGAGGACAGGCACGTCATAGAAGTAACTCAGGATGACCAGTAGGCCAATGAGGTTGGTGATCAGCGTAATGGATTGCGCGATAACACTCCACCGAGGTTTGTTAAACAAAATTAGCACCAGTCCGATCATGGTAAAAACAACGGTGCTCGCTTCGGCCATGCGTCCCGGTGGTGCCCTGGCAATAGCCTCGTACGGGGCAACAAAAAGCAATTGGTCTATGCCGAAATCCATATCAAATAGATATTCACTGAACGTCAACAGCCCAAGCATTAATACGGCTGCCGCCGTGATGAGTTGGAAGCCATGTAATCCGGGCGTCATCGGCTGGCGGAGCGCCGCGAGCAGGGAGAGTCCTGCCAGAAGGAAACCGATAGCCGTGTTGGCTTTCATGGTCACAAGTCCCGGCAGTACACTCTTCAATGTCGGGATATCCAAGACCCAACTGATCAGCACAGAGATCCCGAACGCGGCAACAACCAGCGCACAAAATCGGGCGAACCGTTCAAAGCGGATGATCAGTTTTGGGTCGAAAATATCGTCACGCATGATAATAATCCTATAATTATTCGTCTTATACTATTCTAATAGTGTGCTCCACCCCGCTTAAAACGATATAAGTGTGCAACAGCGTCAAGTACACCAAGGTAGAGTTCCAAACAACTATCTAACACCATATCGTTACCGACTTCTTTTTAGATTTTTGGCAATCATGTGTCAACATATTGAATTTAAATTTATTATTTGAACTACTTCGGCAAGTCGCCCTGTGGCGTCGGTAGTCTCAACACCCTTAAACGTGGCCGCGATCGACCGAAAATCCAAATCCGAACCGTCTATTGGAATTTTGAAAGTTCCGAATCCGGAAAAATGAACACGTCTGCATTTGATGGATTTTTCATCTATCATCCTTCTCCCCCTTAAGGTTTTATGACCAGATGTCGGGCGATATGAGAAAGTGCCCCCCTGGCGGCATGAAGAATTATCACCCCCCCCCTTTACCCGAAGAAAGGCCACCCCAA
>JADGCJ010000203.1 GCA_015229045.1 Magnetococcales bacterium | reverse complement strand
CCCCCGCCACCACCTCCGCCGCCACGGAGATTCCCAACGGATTCCAGTGGGTATCGTCGCGCCGGATAGATAGGCGAAATAAAATAGATAGCTTTGTATGGAAACTGATCAGGAACTGTTTGTTGTCATCTTATGTGCACTTGTCACATCCATACGTTCGTGCAGGATGCGGACGATCTCAATTTGATCCGGCATCATGATGCGATAAAATATGATATGCCTCTCAACCTGATATTTCCTGTAACCAGACCGGATGGTGCTGCAATCGTGTCCCATAAGCGGAGAAGCCGCAAGGTCGCGAAAGCTCTGGTCCAGTATCGATAAGTAACGACTGCGCTGCTCCCGTCCCCAAGCGTGTTCGGTGTAGCGGCCAATTCCCCGCAGGTCATCCAAGGCCTTACGGGTAAGGACAAAACCGGACATCAACGCAGCTCTTCACTGTCGAGTTCTTCGAGCAACCTGGGCAGGGAATAATCACTCCTGCCACTGGCTTCTCCACTTTCGAGAGCCTGCCTTAAAGTCGCCAACTTCGTCTCTTGTTCTTCCAGAAGTTGCAGCCCGGCTTGGACAGCCTCGCTTGCCGATGCAAATCGACCGAGAGCAACCTGTTGGTTGATGAATGCCTCAAAATAGGGGTCGAGAACGACGCAGGTACTGTTTTGCATGGAGATGATCCTTATACGATGAATCCTGGCTACACTATAGCACCCGATAGTGTGTATGGGTACCATACCAGCTGCTTTTTCAGGGATTCCTGGCCTCAGATTGAACCACCCCCGCCACCACCTCCGCCGCCACGGAGATTCCCAACGGATTCCAGTGGGTATCATCGCGCCACCAGAGGGTTTCTCCCCGTACCAGATGGTCGCGGGCCTTGGTTTGCAGGGAGTCGGTCAGGTTCGTGCAGGGGGTGCCGACCTCCTGGCAGATGCGCTTGACCTGCTCCCAATAGGCGAAGGGCAAGGGCGGCGTCGCCGGGCCATAGATCCGATATTTGGTCGGGATGAAAAAGACATGGTGGCTCAGTTTGAGTAAAGCCCGCAAATCAGCCTCGTAGCGCGGAGGAAAGGTGTATCGGCTCTTTTCGACACTCTCCCGATAGAGCTTGTAATAGGCCATGTCGCGACCACCGACCGTGAAAACCCCTACCGGATCCTGATTCGGATCATGGTTTTTGCGCCAATTCTTGATCTGATTGCGCTTCATCGTTATAAAAGTGGACCATCTGTTTTTGGATAGGGCGGCATAGGATTTCCTGATGGAGCGCAACCATGATGGCTGATCGATGGGACGGTCTTTCTCCGGAAAGTCATTGCCTTCAAAGAGAAAGACCAAAATCTTGGGGCGCTCCTGGAAATGGGTATGGAAATACTGGACCCGTCGCAGATAATCGGTCGCATCGCCGGGATGCCCAAGATTATAGGCCTGAATGCCGTGCCGGTCGGCCAATTGGCGATCCAGAGTCTGGCTTTGGGTGTTGCCAACCCCGACGACAAAAGAGTCCCCCACCAGAAGAAAGGGTTGGCCATGGTAATCCCCGGCATTGCGAAAGCCTGCGCTGTCCGTCTGGCAAGCGATGGTACGGGAACTCTCCAGGGAAGGCAGACGAGCCGACATGGCTTTCAAGTCACCAAAAGGCATCTCCATCGTCACGGCAGCGCTCTTTTGGTAGGTCGGAAAGCCCATCTCCTGGTCAAAATAGGCCATCTTTTCATGCAGCCGGTAGAAAGGTTTGTTCAATCCGGCCAGCTCGATGCCCGCCCAGAGAAGCAGCGTCGTCAAGGCCAGAACGACCGACAAGGTGAGGGCATTGGCAGGAGCGACAAAGCGGAAAAGCAACCCAAAAAAAAGCAAAAGAGTGACAAAGGTATCAAAATGCCAACCATAGCTGAACACGACCAGTCCGGCGACCAGAAAGGCCAACCCCTTGAGTACCCCGGATGGCCGGATCATGCCCGTCCCACGCCGCGACCATGAAAAAACACGGATGATCTCCCCCTATCGAGGCCAGTGAACAAAGGGAAAGATCATGGGGACCCTTCTCCGATAGGCAGCATAGGGTTCGCCGAGTGTCGCCAGCAGATCCCGTTCTTCAAAAAACATTCCAATAAAGACATAAGTCGTCAGAAAAACAGCCAGCAAAAAATGGCCCACGGTCATCAGAGGGGTCGCCCAGAGCGCGATCAGGGTTCCCAGCATGATCGGATGCCGCACCACCTTGTAAAGGCCCTTTTCGTCGAAAGGCGGCGGCGCATAGGCACGTTGCAACAGATGACAGTGGACCTGCCACACCCCGAATAAATCATAATGGTCAATATGAAACGACGCCACCAAAGACATCACGACGCCGATCATGAAAAGTCCATGGGTAATCCATCGCCCAGGCACACTCTCCACGCGCCAGAGTTCAAGCGGAATGGGCTGCCACAGCCCCATCACCAAAGCCAGCAGGAGTGATGACAGCAAAACATAGACGCTGCGTTCAAGATGCGCAGGGATATGTTGCAACAGCCATTTTTTAAAAAACTCCCTGGGCGCCACACTGTGATGCACGGCAAAGAGGAGCAGCAACCCCCCATCGATCCAAAACGCCTCGGCAACTCTCCCGCCCACCAGGGGAGCATCGATGGATTTGGGTACATAAACATGGGCAAGAAAACCGGCAAAGTAGACAAAAACGGCATTGAAAGCCAGATAAGCCACCAGGCCAAAGATAAAGTGGATCATGCGCATGGTCCTGTCTCAAGCATAGTCGATCAACCACACGTCGACCAGCTCCCCGGCCTGGATCTCCACGGGCGGTGACGGCAGAACGATAAAGGCGTTGGCCCGGCTCATACTGGTCAGAATGCCGGATCCCTGAGCGCCGGTACTCTCCACCCAGGGACCATCGGTGTCAAAATGGACCACGCCGCGCTGAAAATCCATGCGACCATGTTTCTTGACCAGACGCCCCCGCAAGGGCAGCCGCAAATGTCGATCCGGCTCAGGCGACCCCCCCATCAAACGCAGCAGGGCCGGTCGCACCATGAGCAAAAAGACGGCAAGACAAGAGACCGGATTGCCCGGCAAGCCAAAAAAAGCCGCTCGCCCCAATTGGCCATACGCCTGGGGCTTGCCGGGTTTCATGGCCACCTTCCAAAAATCGATGCGCCCCTCGCGGGAGAGAATCTCCTTGACCAGATCGTAGTCACCAACGGAGACACCTCCGGTCGTGATCACGGCATCGGCGGTGGCAGCACCCTGATTCAGGGCCGCTTGAATCTGCTCCCGGTCGTCCCGCGCCAGACCCAGATCGATGACCGTCACCCCCAGGGCTTCCAGGGCCGTTTTCAAAGCCGTGCGATTGCTGTCGTAGACGTGCCCCGGCTGCAATGGCGAACCCACGGCCTGCACTTCGTTGCCGGTGGACAGCACCGCCACGCGCAGCCGCTCCGTGACCGTAACGTGGGAAAAACCCAACGAGGTGAGCAACCCCAGATCGGCGGGAGAGAGACGCCGCCCCGGCTCCAACACCTGCGCCCCGGCGCGGATGTCCTCCCCGGCCCGGCGCACGTTCTGTCCGGCACGCTGGCCTGGCGGAATGGCGACCCGCTGCCCCTCCCGGCGCACCACCTCCTGCATGACGACACAGTCGCACCCGGCGGGAATCGGGGCGCCGGTCATGATGCGCACCGCCTCGCCAGCGGCCAGGGGATGCTCCAGACGATCACCGGCTGGCAGATCGGCCACCACGGTCAATGTCGTCTCCTGATCGGAGAGCAGATCGGCCAGGCGCACCCCATAGCCGTCCATGGCGCTGTTGTCGTGATTGGGAACATGCAGAGGCGCGATGACCGGCATGGCCAACACCCGGCCCAGTCCTGCAATGACCTCGATCCGTTCCGTCCGCCCCGTAGGGTTGACCCCGGCCATGACCCGTTCCCGGGCCTCGGCAAAATCGATCATGTGTGTGGTTCCCCTGAATAGACGCCCTGTAACCGGGAGTATTTTGCGCAATTTTTTGACAGACTCACCTGTTTTAGTGCCCGCCCCCTTCGGCCATGCGCCGGATGTGGGGAATCAAGTCAGCCACGGCCTGAAAGCTGTGTATGGCGCCACGTTGCGATCCGGGCAGGTTGATGATCAGGGTCTGACCACGCATGGCCGCCACTCCTCGGGTCAGAGCCGCCGATCTGACCTGCATCATGCCGGCCTGACGAATCAACTCCGGAATGCCGGGCAGCTCCCGATCGCAGATGTCGCGGGTGGCTTCCGGGGTCACATCCCGGGGGCCTGGTCCGGTACCGCCGGTGGTCAAAATGAGATCCAGGTGGTGTTCATCGGCCCACTGGCGGAGCAAAAGTCCGATTGGCTCCCGGTCGTCCGGCAGCAAAGTACGCAGGGCCAGCTCGCCGCCCGTGGCACGGACCAGACCTTCCAGGGCATCGCCGCTGCCATCGGTGTCCAGGCTTCGGCTGTCGGAGAGGGTCAGAATACCCACACGCAAGCCATGCCAATCGGCGCCTTTCTCAGGGGCCTGCTCCTGGTGGGTGTGCCCATGATGATGACCGTGGTGATGGCCGTGGTGATGGCCATGACCTTCATCGTGCCTGTCATCCTGTGTGTGGCCGTGATCACGTCGATGTTTGCAACCCTGTTTGTGGCCGTGATCGTGGCACTCCTCGTGTTTGCGAACATCTCCGGGTTTGTGTCCATCCTCGTCACCATGATGACGCTTGTGTCGGCAACCCTGTCCGCGTTGCTGTCCATGTCCATGGTGATGTCCATGCCCATGATGGTGGTGGCCTTGTCGTTCCTCACCATCGCCAACCCATCGCGATTGAATGGCACTCTCGCAACCCGGACAGGAGTCCACCCAGCGCTCTCCCTGATCGCTTATCTCTTTTTTCCAGAAGGTCGCACGCACCTTCAGATGATCGATCACGAAGCGGCAGGCATCGAAGGCGTCGGCACGATGCGCCGAGGTGACCACCACCAGGACAATGTTTTCCCCCAAGAGCAGCCGTCCCACCCGATGGATCACCGTCACCTCTTCCACCTGAAAGCGGGAGCGGGCAACGTCAACAATTTTTTCCAACTCTTTTTCGGTCATGCCTGGATAGTGTTCCAGCTCCAAGGCGATGACCCGGGCATCCCCGCCGACGAGATCCCGCACGGTGCCGATCATGGTGACCACCGCCCCCACGCGGGGATTGTTGGCCATCAAGGCGCGAATCTCCGCCTCGATGGAAAAATCCTCTTTCTGGATACGAATCATGGCAATAGTCCCTTCAACCACCACCGAGCAGGCGAAAAAACGGCTGTCTCTGCGAAAGGCCCCTCAACCCAGGGCAATCGCATTTGAAATTGGCATGCTTGAAAAATCGGACCTTGAACCG
>JADGCJ010000202.1 GCA_015229045.1 Magnetococcales bacterium | reverse complement strand
TGGACCTGCCAGGGAGCCAGCCCCCTGGACCCCGATTCGTTGCCAAGTGCTGAATGGTTACCAAAAAATTGCACATTTCGACAGGGATTCGGTTCGGAATCAGCGTGGTTTTTTCGATGCGATTGCCTCGCCTTTGACACGGGTTCCCTTTACGGGCATGGGATCCTGGCGCCATAATCCCGAAGGAGAGGGTGGCTTCTCCTCGCGACGCTGCCCCTCACCCAGGTGAAAACGGATGTGAGGTGGTCGGCGGGACAAGCGAGCGAGACAGTCAGCGCAGCGGACGCCTGACCCGGGAGTGGCAGGTGCGGGGCGGGTGTCTTTCCGGTGTCAGCAGCCATGTGTGGTCGACAAGCATGTCATCCAGCAAGAAATCATACCTGATTCCCCAGGGCCGCGTACGCATCTACTGGGACTATATCATTCTGGCGGCGGTCAGCTGGTACGGGCTTTCCGTGCCGATCGCCATCGCCCTCAAACTGGATACGCCCTACTGGTCCTATGTTCTGGATACCGTCCTGACGGTCTTTTTCCTGGTCGACATCTACGTCAATTTCCATACCCCCTTCCTCAAGGATGGCGAACAGATCACGGATCTGCGCGCCATACGTTTGCGCTATTTGAAGAGCCGGTTCGTTGTCGACCTTGTCTCGACGATTCCCTGGGAGCTGCTTGTCATCGCCTTTTTTGGCAACGATGCGGATCTGTTGAATACACTGCGGGTCATTCGCCTGACGCGGGTACTGCGTCTGTTGTTGGTACCCAGTGTCGTGGCTGATTTGCGTTCCCATACCAAGCACGCTTTGGTAGATACCATCCGCTTGGGTAGCAGTCAGCGGGTCAAGGTGCTCATGATGTTGTTTTGGGTGGTCATGGGTCTCAATCTGCTGGCTTGTGGCTGGATCCTGATCCATGAAACAACCACCAAGGAGCCTCTCTCCATCTACATTCAGGCCATTTACTGGTTGGTGGTCACCGTGGCCACGGTGGGTTATGGAGACATCACGCCTACGACGGACGCATCGCGCATTTATGCTGTCGTGGTGATGCTGGTAGGCGTTGGCATGTACGGTTTCATCATCGGTAACATCTCCACGACCATCGTCAATGCCAACTCGTTTGAAAACCGACGCCGGGAAAAGTTTGCCGCCCTGGCCAGTTTCATGAAGCAATACCACATTCCTTTGCACCTTCAGGGGGATATATTCAGCTTCTACAATCATTTCCTTACCGAGAGGGCTGCCCTGACCTCCGAGATCCTTCAGGAGCTTCCCCCGGAGCTGCAAAAAGAGATCAACCGTTATGTCAACATGGTCATGTTGCAGAACGTTCCCTTCTTCGTCAACGCCGGCGAGGAGTGTTTGATCGACCTGGTCGAATGTTTGACGACCCGGATTTGTACTCCTCGGGAGCTGGTCATCCAGGCTGGCGACAAGGGTGATGAGATGTTTTTCTTGAGCCATGGTGTGGTCGAAGTTCTCACGGCGGAAGGACACCCTCTGGTCAAGTTGCGGGCCGGGTCTTTCTTTGGCGAGGTGGCTCTTTTGCGCGATGTCGAGAGGACCGCCACCGTGCGTTGCATCACCTTCTGTGACCTGTATGTCCTGAACCGTGCTGATTTTACCAGGGTCGCCAAAAGCTACCCGGATTTCAGCGCACAACTCGACGAGGTGGTTCGCAAGCGCTACAGCTCTCTCAAAGAGGAAAAATGAGGTGCAGTCCGGCGGCGCTTTTCAGCACCCGGCAACGAATCGGGGTCCAGGGAGCCAGCCCCCTGGACCCCGATTCGTTACCGGGTGCTGAATAGTTACATTTTTTTTTCACAGTGGACGCGACCCAACCGGAGAAAGGGTTTATCCCTTTCTCCGGTCCGACGGATCACTTGGTTTTGGCTTGTGCCGGAGCATCGGCGGCAGGTGCCATCTCTTGCACAGGGGCGCCTTTGACGCGCTGGAGATAAGCGCGCTGTTGAGCCATGTGATTTTGCATGGCCTGCCGTTCTGCCCACAGGGAGTTGTTGACACCGGCGGTGTTGGTCATCAGGGCGTTTTGCTGGGTCATGATGGAGTTGCTCAGGTTGCCCTGCCGATAGGAGACGTTATTTTGTGCCAGGGCCTTTTGGTGTTCCAGGCGGATCCGCTCTTGCTGGTAACGGAACTCCAGCATGGCCTCTTGCAGCTTCAGATTGTTTTCGACCTCTTTCTGGTAGGTCAGCTGCGATTGTTGCTGCGCATTGGTCCAGGCTTGCTGGCTGTTTTGCCAATTCATGATTTTGGCCTGGTTGTTCAGCTCATGAGCTGTTTCAGCCGTATCCACGGCACGTTCCTTGGCAGCCTGTTGCACGTCGACCTGCCGATGCCACGCATCGTAGGCATTTTGCTTGCTCTGCCAGAAATTGTTGACGTTGCCTTCAATCCGTTGTTGCAATTCCTGGGGGGACTTGGGCGGAACGACGAGTTGACCGGGGTTTTTGGCATCGTCGGCGGTCGCGCCTTGCGAGCAGGCCAACAACACCATGACTGCGGCCGTGGAAAGGATCGAGCGCATTTTCGTTTTCGGGGACATGATATTCTCCAATGATTGCCGTAAGGGTGATTCTTCTGGTGTCCTGGGTCGTCTGAAAGGGAGAAGGCCAAGGCCGTTTTCCCGATTATGTTGACAATGTTTGACTGCTATTTTGGGCCTTGTCCGGGGTACAAAACCCACCTCTTGTCGGGTTGGTGAGAGCGATTTTTTGCTTGGCGATAAAAGGATCACCATGGCATGAATCGATTGATGAAGCTCATGGGCCGTGCCGCATTATTCATGTCATATCCCATGCGTCCGACGGAACCTGTCATGATACGCATGGCATGGGACATGTCACTCATGCTGGCGGTCATGGGCGCCAGACTATCCAGCTTGTTGGACATATCGGTGATTCGGGCTGACATGTCTGTCATGATGCGCGTAATATTTTGGACATTGCCGCTCATGCCTGCCACATTTTCAGCCATGTGATCAACGTTTTCCGACATGGTACGCATGTCGACCGACATGGTCTCCATGTTGTCGCTGATGTATTCAAGGTGGGTGGACATCAATTCGATATTGTTGGCCAGGTGTCCAATATTGGCAGCCAGCGACCCCATATTGCGTCCCATTTGCGGATCGATGGAGGTCGACATCAGCCGTATATCCTGCGTCAGGCTGTAAATCAGGAAGAACCCATACATGGCCAGGATGATGAAGGCGGCCAGAGAGGGATAGACGACCAGTTCCCAGCGCCGGGCGCTTTTGTCAAAGCTCTTGGCAAATTGATCCAGAATCAAAGAGGAGCAACTGCCGCACTCCTGATACTGTCCGGCCGGGTGAAAGGCAACCCCCTTGACCGCAGGCCTTTCCCCGGGAACCGAGCCTTCTGGCTGTTGTTCAGTCGGGCGTTCATTGACGGGTGCGTCAGGCATGAATCTTGGTCTCCTTGGGCTTTTTGACTTTTTCCCGGGGTTGGGTTGGTTCCAACGGATAGAGCGCTTCGGCCAGGCGGTAAAACTCCTGCGCAGATTTGGGGTCTCCCGGCAGTTCGAAGACTGCCCGTCCCTCGCTGAAAGAGCGGCGATAGGAAGTCCTCTGGCTGATGCGCTGCTCCAGGAGGACGACCCCTTCGAGAGCAGACAGAGCGGCGGCGGTCTCTTCGGATTCCCGCAATCCGGGGTGGGTATCGGCCCGATTGACGAAGATCAGGATGGAGGGAGCGTTTGATTTTTTTTTGGCTTTGCCTTTGCCTTTGTTGTCCCTATCCTGGTTTTTGATCTCTTTGCTTTGAAATATTTCCTGGACGATATTCAGGAACCTCTGTGTCGACCAGACGTCGGCCTGGCTCGGAGGGACCGGGATGACGACGCGATCGGCGATGGCGATCGCCTGGCGCATGGCCCAAAGGTTGGATGCTCCGACGTCGACGATGATTTCCCCATGAGCGTGTTGCTTGAACACCTTGGCCGGGTCGCTCTCAGCCCGGAACACGCGAATCTCCGGCTTGACCCCCTCGTCGTGACGAACTTCGATGACATCGCTCAGGGTTGCCTGGGGGTCAAGGTCGAAGGCGACCACATCACGCCCTTTGCTGGCCAGCCAGACCGCCAGATTAAAGGCCATGGTGCTTTTGCCGCAGCCACCTTTCAAATTGCCAATGACGGTGATCATGCTTTGGGCTTCATCCCCTGTTGGACATTCCGGGGTTCCCTTCCTTTGTCCCTTTTCCGGCGACCGAAAGGGGAACCTCTCTTCCGGGTTGGAACGGATCCTTGTGTGACCTCTTTGCGATTCCGGCGGGCAAATACCCGGTTATTCAATCTGGGCGCTCAACCAAATCCGCTTTCGGGACACACCACTTCCAATCTCTGAAAGAGCGGGCAGAGGCCCAGGAGGAGGGGCTGTGTCCTTCCCTCTGGCGAGGCCTGGGGCGAAGCCCCAACAAAGTCTTTCATGCCAACATTTTTTCCCGAGCAAACAACCCCGTGTCTCAAAGCAGACACGGTTTGAACGGCGTCAATACTATTTTTCAAGTAACCATTCAGCATCCTCTCAAGAAAGGCTTGGACATGAAAGCCTCTGTCAGGGCTTTGCCCCGAACCCCACCAGGACTCTGTCCTGGACCTGTCCGGTCGCCAGCCCCCCCGGACCCCGATTCGTTGCCGGGTGCTGAATAGTTACTTTTTTAAAACCATAAAAATGGGGACGGTCTCTGCCGTCCCCCCGGGGAGTAGCCCCGTTTTACTTCATTTTCCAGAGTTTTTGGCTGCGGGGGGCGTCGTCGGATGAGCGTTGCCGGGAGTGCTTGTGTCATCACCTCCCTGCGTGTTGTCGGGCCCAGGGCCGCCTGCACCATAGGGTGCGGGACCGCCTGCGCCGTAGGGGGCAGGACCATAGGCCCCACCGCCCCATCCGTAGGGGCCACCCCATCCGCGAGGTCCGCCATAGCCATAGCCGGGACCACCGCCCCAACCGTAGCCGGGATAGCCTCCACCCCAGCCATAAGAGCCACCACCCCAACCGTAGCCGGGATAGCCTCCACCCCAGCCGTAGGGACCACCGCCCCAACCGGAGTAGCCGGGGCCGCCCCAACCGGGGCCGCCCCAACCGTAGCCAGGATACCCTCCCCACCCGGCGGTGGCCTGGTCAGCCATCATCACGACTGTTCCCGCAAGGAGAGCGGCAACAGCCAAAGCACTGAGTGATTTTTTCATTTGACGAGACTCCGCAAGGTGAAGAGATTCATGGATTCTCTTCTTGTTCAGGGGATACTACCAGCCCCAGCCATTACCACCCCAGCCGTTGCCGCCCCAACCTCCACCCCATCCGATGAGTTGCAGTTTATCCATTCGTGTATAGATGATAAGGGCGTTTGTGT
>JADGCJ010000201.1 GCA_015229045.1 Magnetococcales bacterium | reverse complement strand
GCAAAATAAACGCGGTTCAAGGTCCGATTTTTCAAGCATGCCAATTTCAAATGCGGTTGCCCTGCTCTGGACACAGGGCGCTTGGAAGCACGGCCCGAACATGGTAGCCTCGTGCAAACTCCCATGCTTTGGAGGTGTCGCCCCATGGAACACGTCAATCTGTCCGATGCCAGCACCAACCTTGCCGAACTGGTCCGCCGCGCTGCCCATGGCGAAGAGATCATCATCGCTGAAAGCGGCGTTCCACAGGCGCGGCTGGTCCCTCTGGACCCATTGACACTGGCACCAGCCTTGGGCATGAGAAAGCCGGGTCGTCTGAAGGGGTTGCTGATGGAAACCCCCGATTTTGACCTGACAAAAAAGGAGTCTGTTGCGACAGGCCAGGTAGAGCAGATTCTGGCCTTGCTGAACTCCGCCGAGTTTCAAAGACCTCCCTGTCGAACTCCGGAAGAGATGGAAGAGATCATCCAGAGCAATCGACGCGCCTGGGAAAAATGATGGCGTTAATCTGCCTGGATTCGTGTATCGTCATCTATCTGGTCGAACGTCATCCTGTCTACGCGGCCACGCTTCGCCAAGCCATGGCCGGGCATGCGCGTGATGTCATGTCCATGTCGCCCTTGGTACCCCTGGAGGTGTTGGTCAAACCCATCAGGGATCGCGACACGGCAACCATTCGGCAATTTCGTCAATATCTCGCGTCGCTGCGCATGTTGACCATGCCGGAAGAGGTGTTTGACACGGCTCTTGGCCTGCGTACTGACTACGGCCTGAGGGTTCCGGACGCCTTGCACCTGGCAACGGCCATGGTCCACGGTTGCACGGAATTTTGGACCAATGACAACCGTCTGACCTGCGTTGCACCAAAGCTGGCCATCAATATCTTGAAAGAGTGAGCAGAGCCGTAACGGTGTAGCATGGAATCGCCATTCCCCCTGGCAAAATCATATTTTGACGTGTGTCGGCTGGTATACCTTGGCTTCGTTTTTGCGTCATGGCGTGTGCGGTCTATCCGATGCAGTCGGTGCGTTTTGGCGCGACCCTGGATAGATTGACGGACCTGTTGTTGCCATACACGTTTTTTATAGGTACGGTGGTGAAGCCATGTATCTGAACCACTTCAAGTTGCAGCGGCACCCCTTCTCCTTGACACCGGATACGGAGCTGTTCTACGGCGGGGGAGGCCGGGACGAGATCCTGGAAGAGCTCCAGCGGGCCATTCAGGCCGGCGAGGGAATCATCAGGGTGACGGGCGAGACGGGCAGCGGCAAAACCATGCTTTGCCGGACCTTGTGCCAGCGCCTCTCCAAAACGGTCGATGTTGCCATACTCCTGAACCCGAACATTCCGCCGGAGCAGGTCGTTGCCTCCATCCTGCGGGAGTTCAGGGTGTCGCCTGGTCCCTCCGGTGACCGCTGGGCGGACCAGCATCTTCTTCTGAACCATCTGGTTGATCTGCATCGCAACGGTCGCAACGCCCTGGTACTGGTCGAAGAGGCCCAGTGCATGCCCATGGCCGCTCTGGAAGAGTTGCGCCTGTTGAGCAATTTCGAGACCTCCCGTACCAAACTGTTTCAGATCGTCCTGTTTGGGCAGCCGGAGTTGACGCGCATCCTGGCCAACCCCTCGAACAGACAACTCCTCGAACGCATGTCGACCACACTTCACCTGGTACCCTTGACACTCAAGGAGACGGGTCACTATCTGCAAAGTCGCCTGGAAGCCACCGGCGATCCCGACGAGAGGGTTTTTACCAAAGGGGCCGTCTGGTTTTTGCATCGGGCATCCAGGGGAAGTTTCAGACGACTCAATGTTCTGGCGCACAAGGCGCTGATCGCAGCTTTTTCCGATGCTTCCCAGGCCGTGGGTGTGCGCCATGTGCGGACGGCCATGGTCTCCAACGATCTGCCACCGGCAGTCACCCATCTGTGGCAACGGCCTGTCCTGCTGGCCAGTACCCTGGCGGTCATGCTGGTCGGGGGGACGGCGCTGCACTCCTGGGGCAACACCCCGCGCATGTTGCCGAAAGGCTTTTTGACTCCGGAAGCCCCGGCAGGGCAATCCCTGGATAAAAACTCCTCCGCCACTCCTTCCTTCCCCCAGAGTGCGACCCCTGTGTCGGATGGCGCTGCCCTTCATCCCGAAACCAGGATTTCTGGACAGGATTCCGTGGCCGGGCAAAAATCTGCCGCAGTGATAAAAGAGAGTGAGAAAAAAGCGGGTGAGCAGAAGAGCGGAGAAGTCGCACAGGTCAACGCAAAAACGGGCGACAAAAAAAGTGACCTGAAATCCAAAGCCGCCGCCGACAAAAACGAACCCGCCATCGGGCCGAAAACCGCGAAGGTCGCCGACAAAACCATTGGCAATACCGCGCAAAAATCCGACAAGATCGCCGACAAGTCCACCGGCAAGCCCGACAAGGCAGCAGAAAAGGTCGCCGACCACAAAGTCGGCAAAATTGAACAGATGCCCGACAATGCAGCCAACAAGGCAATCGGCAAGAGCGATCAAACCTCGGGAACGACAGCGGACGCTCGCGAAAAAAAGGGGGATGCGATACCCGACAAGGTTGCAGGCAAAAATGAAGCGAAAAGTGGGCAAGACCGCGCAAGTGGCCTCAAATCAGGTCAAGATGGGGCGCGGCTTCTGGCGGATCAGCTGGAGTTGCCGACGACGGATGACATCATGTTGGCCAGCGTAGGCGGTGGTGAACGTCCCCCCGCAGGGGAGAAATCATCCTCTCCCAAGGATCTCCGGAAAACCGACACCGCCCAGGGAAAATTCCTTGCGGCGGACTCATCCGGAAAAGCGCCACACAACGATGCCGGGACGGAGCCGGAGTGGCAGCCCGACCCGAAACAGAATTATCCCTACCTGAAAAAAGAGGATCCCCTGGCAGACAGGATCATCGCCGCGCATATCTGGATCGAAACCGGCGATGACGAACACTTCACCATCCAGCTGATGATGTTGTCCCACGATGACGGGTTCGCGACCCTGGAAAAGGATCTCGCCGCCTTGCAATCCCAGATTGGCAACAAACGCCTGAATGTCGTCCGCTTGCGCGACGACCGCCTGCTCATCTATCTGGATGAGTTCTCCAGCCACAAGGAGGCCGAGGCGTTTGTCGCCCGACTGCCCGTCGGGTTGAAAACCAATCAACCGCTCGTCATCCCTCTGAAACAGGCACGTGCCAGGGTTCATCGCACAGCCAGGGTCAGTGGATGAACGACCTGCTCGGGGCAATCGCATTTGAAACTGGCACACCCGAGGCCATGATCGCTTTTTGGCATCGGGGTCCAGGGGGCTGGCTCCCTGGCAGGTCCAGGACAGAGTCCTGGTGGGGTTTGGGGCGAAGCCCCGATAAAGTCTTTCATACCAACTATTTTTTCCAAACAAGAGAGACGACGTGTCCCAAAGCAAACGCAGTTTAAATGCGATTGCCCTGCCCAGCTGCTTGCATCCCGTCGCCGGATTTTGTTATGATCCGCAGCGTCGAACAGGAAACAGGCGATCCTGGCATCCCGGAACACGGTGCAACTCCGTGACGGACCCGCCGCTGTAAACGGAAAACGCCTGCGCATGGGGCCATGCCCAGCCACTCCTGGAACTCATTCCGGGGGGAAGGTGGATGCGCGGTGCATCGTCCGTGAGTCAGAAGACCTGCCAGGGTCGAAAAGACGAAATCCGATGGAAAAGGGTTTCGAGGGGCTGAGCTGTCATGCCCTTCGAGGCCCTTTTTTTTTGTCAACACCAAGAAGGAGACGACGATGCAACAAGAGCCGAAAAAGAAGCAGGAGAGTAAAAAAATCAACGTCGACCAACCTGTGCGAGCTGTCCGCAAAAGCTGCACCGCCGATGGCGTTGGCCTCTCCCATTACATCCTGATGGACGAAAAGGCCAAGTAAATGGAAGCGACGGTTCACTCTCCGATTGGCCAGGCCCCTTCGTCTGGCCGTTTTTTCAACACGGGCCATGGGCCGTCGCTCATTCCTCTGGACATTGAACACCCCACCTGGATGGCGGTGCTCGGTCCGGAGACGGCATTCTGGTCTCTGGTGCAAAAGGAGCGTCTGGCCGACGTGTTGGCCAAGCCGGAACTCCTCCTCGACGCCTACCGGGGACAGCGCCAGGGTTTTCAGGATGAGATGGCGCAGTTGCGCTTTGGTTTGAAACCCTCGGCGGTCTATTTCAATGCCACCGATCGATGCAACCTCGACTGCACCTACTGCTATATTCCCGGCGACCTGCGCCGCAACGGCGCCCACATGTCCGGCGAGCGTCTGGTGCAGGCCCTGGATCTTCTGAAGCGTTACTTCGCCGCCAGCATGGGGGACAAGGCGCGTAAACCGCGCATCATTTTCCATGGCGCCGAACCCCTGCTGAACCGGGCGGCCATTTTTCCCGGCATCGATGCTTTCCGGGAGGATTTTCAATTTGGTCTCCAGACCAACAGTACGCTCCTGGATGATGCGGCCATCGATTTCCTGACCTCCCGTGGTGTCAGCATCGGGTTGTCTTTGGATGGTCCCGAGGCCGAGGTGACCGATCGCACCCGCACGGCCTGGAATGGCGGCAGTGTGCATGCGGCGGTTCTCGACTCTCTGAGGCGGCTCGCCGACTATCCGGCCTTGAGTGTCATCACCACGGTCACCGCCAGCAATCTGGATCGTCTGATCGACCTGGTCGATCTGTTGCACACCATGAAGGTTCCGGCCTGCCTGCTCAACCCGGTGCGTTGTACCCTGCCCGGAGCCAGGAGTATCAAGCCCGACGACGCCCTGCTGGCAAAAGCCCTGCTGGCTGCCCTGGAACGCACCCACGAATTGTACCGTGCCACGGGTCGCAAGCTGGTGGTGGCCAATTATGCCAATATTTTACTGGCCATTCTCGCGCCTACGGCGCGGCGACTCATGTGTGACATCTCACCTTGTGGCGGCGGGCGTGCTTTCTTTGCCGTGTCTGCCAGTGGTGATATCTTTCCGTGCAGTGAATTTATCGGCCTGGATGCTTTCCGGGGCGGCAATCTTTTTCAGGATGACATTCCAGCCGTGTTGCAAAGTGCCCCTTTTCGTCTGGTGACGCAGCGCGATGTGGAACGGTTCGCGCCGTGCAACACCTGCGCCATCCGCCACTATTGTGGTTCACCCTGTCCTGCCGAAGCGCATGAAATGAATGGTGCCATGGAAAAAACCGGGGCCTTTTGCGGTTTGTACGAGGAGTTGGTGCGCCATGCTTTCCGGGTGATCGCCGATGGAAGGGAGAATGATTTTCTCTGGGACGCCTGGGATTCGGGTGTCACCACCCTCTTTGAGGTGTGAAAGGCAACCTAATCTGTAAAAATCTTCTGTTATTAAAAGGGGTTGGGGGATCCAAGGGGGAGGCTCCGCCTGCCCCCTTGGTGG
>JADGCJ010000200.1 GCA_015229045.1 Magnetococcales bacterium | reverse complement strand
GCGCCGAACAAGCAGCCAACCAGGTCAAAGAAACAGGCAAACGTGTCGGTATTTCCCAAAAAACCATCTCCGAAATTGAACGAGATATTTTAGGACTGGTTGTCTGATGATCGATATGGTCTTTCCGAGATATAATTCCATATACCAAATCACGTCCATGTTGGAGCATGGAGCTCTTTACGAGGGGTACTGAATAGTTACAAAAAAACTACACATCTCGAAATGGATTCGGTTTAAACCGCGTCTATTTTGGGACACGTAGTTTTTTGTGATCGAAAAAATATTGACATGAAAGATTTTATTGGGGCTTCGCCCCAAACCCCACCAGGACTCTGTCCTGGACCTGCCAGGGAGCCAGCCCCCTGGACCCCATTGACAGGCCTTCGCCCAAATCAAGACTCAAGAAACTACACATCTCGAAATGGATTCGGTTTAACTGAAAATTCATATGATTCATAAAAGAAATTCATATTTCCTTCCCTATCAGGTTTCATGGCTGAAAGACCAAAGTCGCTTAAAGATTTGGGAAAAATCCAGAAGGATCGGTGCCACATATGTCCAAGCCTACGAGGATGTCAGAGATGCGGTGCAAACCAGTTCCAGCAACGCACACATTTCACTCCCTCGGAACGGCGAAAAGTCAACTGCAGGCCGGGCAGATCGGCACAAGGTTGAACCTCGACAGGTGCCTGGGCGCTGTCAAGAACAGTCACCTGCGCAACAATCAGCAGACGCGCCAGATCGGCAAAGCTGTCGAGCAGTGCCCGCATCTCCGGGTTGGCATAGAGCGTAACCTCCATCTCCATGAAGGTGCCAATCCGCTTCGCCAACCGCTCCTGCTCCAGAATGCGATAGACAGCGGCCCGCACCTGGCGCAACTGCTCCCAGGACGCAGCCCGTTCCGGGATGAGCCAGTGCGGCTCAACCTGCGGAAAGGCAGCCAGATGGACAGAGGCTTCTCTGGGAACTCCCCCCTGTTGCGCCGGGTCGGCCATGAAGCCCCAAATCTCTTCGGATGTAAAGGAGAGAATGGGCGCCACCAACCGTACCAGGGCCTCCAGAATAAGGTTGAGGACAGTCTGCGCCGCGCGCCGCGACAGGGAGTCCTGCCCGTCGCAGTAGAGACGATCCTTGAGGATGTCCAGATAAAATGCGCCCATGTCTACCGCACAAAAATAGTGCAAATCCTGGTAGACCCGATGGAAGGCATAACTCTCGTAGGCGGCATCCACCTGCTGGATCAGCAGGGCCAGACGGTTGAGCGCCCAACGGTCCAGGTCGGGCAGTTGCTCGACCGCCACGGCATGCTGGGCCGGGCTGAAATCGTGCACATTGCCGAGCACAAAGCGCAACGTGTTGCGGATGCGGCGATAGGCGTCGGAGAGCCCCTTGAGAATTTCGTCGGAGAGGCGAATATCCCCGGAATAGTCTTCGGCGGTGACCCACAAACGCAAAATATCGGCACCATACTGTTGGATCACCTTGTCCGGGGCGATTACGTTGCCGAGCGATTTGGACATCTTGCGGCCCTGGCCATCGACCACAAAACCATGCGTGAGTACCGAACGGTAGGGGGCCTGTTGCCGGGTGCCAATGGCCGCCAGCAGACTGGAGTGAAACCAGCCGCGATGCTGATCGGAACCTTCCAGATAGAGATCCGCTGGCCAATTGAGCTTGGCCCCGCCCTGAATGGCCCGCTCCAGAACCGCCGCATGGGTCACACCGGAGTCAAACCAGACATCGAGAATATCATTCTCTTTGTGAAATTGATCGGAGCCGCACTGCGGGCAGCGGAAACCCTCCGGCAAAAAGGCGCTGGCCTCCTGGTTGAACCAGACATCAGCACTCTGTTGTTCGACCTGTTGGGCAATGGCTTCGATACCCTGGCTGTCGGTGACCCTGGTCTGACACTGGCTGCAGGAGATGATGGTGATGGGAACACCCCAGGTGCGTTGCCGGGAGACGCACCAGTCCGGGCGCACGGCAATCATGTTGCGGATGCGATCTTCCCCCCAGGCCGGAATCCACTGCGTGGCCCGGATGGCCGCCAGCGCCCTGTCGCGCAACTGGTTGCTCTCCATGGCGATGAACCATTGCGGCGTGGTGCGGATGACGATGGGCTTGTGGCAGCGCCAGCAGTGCGGATAGCTGTGGCTGAGCGGGCGATGGGCCAGCAGGCGCCCCCGTTCGCGCAGCAAATCAATCACCGCCTGATTGGCCTTGAAGATCGGCATGCCGCCAAAATGGGGCGTCTCCGGGAGAAAGCGGCCCTGGTCATCCACCGGATTGAAGGGGGTCAGGCCGTAGCGTTGCCCGGTGGCATAGTCATCATGACCATGACCAGGGGCGGTGTGCACACAGCCGGTACCCGCCTCCAGGGTGACATAATCGGCCAGCAGAATGGGCGCATCCTGCTCCAGATAGGGGTGGCGAAAACGGGTGCCCTCCAGTGCGGCGCCATCAAAGGTGGCAAGAATACGGGTCTGCTCCGCCGGAATACCGAAAATGGCCAAGGTGCTCTCCAGCAGACCTTCCGCCAGCAGATAGATCGCCCCCTCCGGGATGGCCGGGTGCAGACCGGCGGCGTTGATCTGTACCGCGACATAACGCAGGCGCGGATGGAGCGCCACCGCCAGATTGGCCGGAATGGTCCAGGGGGTGGTGGTCCAGATGAGCACCGAGACCGGATGGTTGGCGGCCTGTTCGGCAGGCAAAGGCAGCGACGCCCCGTCGGCCAGGGGGAAGGCAACATAAATCGATTGCGAGGTGTGCTCCTGATACTCCACCTCCGCTTCGGCCAGCGCAGTGACATCGTTGATGCACCAATAGACCGGCTTGACCCCTTTGTAAAGACTGCCGTTGGCAAGGAAACGGCCCAACTCGCGGACAATGTCGGCCTCAAAACGATAGGACATGGTCAGATAGGGATTCTCCCAGTTGCCGATCACCCCCAGGCGCTTGAACTCCTCCCGCTGCGTATCGACCCACTTTTCGGCATAGCTGCGGCAAAGGCGACGGAATTCCTGGATCGGCAGATCTTCCTTGTTGCGGCCCTGTTTTTTCAGCTCCTGTTCCACATTGGTTTCGATGGGCAGGCCGTGACAGTCCCAACCGGGGATAAAATCGGCATCAAAACCGCGCATCTGCTTGGCCTTGACGATCACATCCTTGAGCACCTTGTTGATGGCATGGCCCATATGCAGGTGACCGTTGGCATAGGGGGGACCATCGTGCAGGGTGAAGGCCGGTTTGGCCTGGGCCTGGGTGCGCAGTTGCTGGTACAGGTTGAGCGACTGCCACTTTTGCAGGATACCCGGTTCCATTTGCGGCAGGTTGGCACGCATGGGAAAAGCGGTCAACGGCAGTTGCACGGTATTTTTATAGTCCATGGTATGAACTTAAGCTCCTGAAAAAGCGTAGCGCCTCTTGGACATCGCTGGCAATCTGTCGTTTGAGGTCATCGCTGTTGGCAAAGGTGATTTCGTCGCGGATGCGGTGCAAAAAGCGAACCCGCAGCAGTTTACGATACAGGTTGCCGCACGGGGCGAGCAGGTGTACTTCCAGGCGCAGGCGATTTTCGCCAAAAGTGGGATTAAAGCCCAGATTGGCGACGGCAGGCAACCATGCCCCCTCGACCTCGCCCTCGACCACATAAACGCCGGGTGGTGGGTGCAGAAAATCGGCCAGCACCAGATTGGCGGTCGGAAAGCCCAGGGCGTGGCCGCGCTTGTGGCCGTGGTTGACACGTCCTTCGATTTCGAAAGGACGGCCCAGGAGGGGAACAAGCTCGGCGAAACGGCACTGCTTGACCAACTCCCGGATACGGGTGGAGGAGACGGTCAGCTCGCCGGGGTCGCGCAGCAGGGTTTGGCAGTAGACGCGAAAACCGTACTGTTGCCCCAGCGTAGACAGGGTAGAGCAGTGACCCTCACCGCAGGCACCGAAGCGAAAATTTTTCCCGACCAGAACGGCACGGATGTCCAAACCCTCCACCAGAATCTGTCGCACAAAGTCCTCCGGGCGCAGACTGGCCAGTTGCCGGGTAAAATGGAGTACCAGCAGGCCGTCGATCTGTTGTTCTGCAATCCAGCGGGCTTTGCCACGGATCGAGGTGATTCGCTCTGGAGGTTGGTCCGGGTTGAGCAACTTTTGCGGATGGGGAGCAAAGGTGACCACCAGGGTGGGAAGACCGCCCAACGCGCTGGCATGGTGCCGCAACGACTGCATCAGGGACTGGTGGCCCAGGTGCACGCCATCGAAGTTGCCGATCACCACGGCGGCACCGCGCAGATGGGGCGGCAGATGTTGGATTCCACGAATGATATGCATACAGTCTAACAGCACGCTGGACTAACCCACAAAAACGGCAGGTTAACCGAAAGGGGGAGTGCAGGTCAATGCATGAATCGCCCTTTTGGCCGTGGTTGGGGAAAAGTCACCACAAAATGGCGTCGTACCCGGTTCAGGCCGAGGCATGGGCGAAGCGGAACTGATTGCGTCCCGCTTCTTTGGCGGCATACATGGCCTGATCCGCCCGTCTGAGCAGCAGGGGCGCATCCTGGCCATGATCGGGGAGCAGGGCAATGCCAATACTGCTGCCGATCCGGCAAATCTCCCCCTGGATGATAAAAGGTTCGGTAAGCTCCGACAATATTTTGCTGGCCACATGTTCCACGACCATCGGGGCGGTAACGTTGGTCAGGATGATGGCAAACTCATCGCCACCCATCCGGGCCAGGGTATCGGATTTGCGAATGGTGGCCTGCAGGCGGGTTACCACTTCGATCAGCAGTTGATCGCCAACTGCGTGGCCGAGACGATCATTGATCGGCTTGAAATGGTCCAGATCCAGATAAAGAACGGCCAGCTTGCCGTCGTCGCGCAGGGTGTAGGCGATGGCGGTGGCCAGAGTTTCGTGGAACATCCTCCGGTTGTACACGCCGGTCAGGGGATCGTGGCCAGCCAGATGGTGCAGGCGCTCCTCCGCTTGTTTGCGGGCGGTGATATCCATGCCGGTGGCAATGATCCCGCGCACGGCGCCATCAGCATGCCGGACCAGATTATTGGACCAGGAGATCAGACGGGGCTCGCCGGCTTGGGTGATCCAGTAGGATTCGTGTTGATTGGGGGACTGTTGTTCCCGCAGTTGTTGCCAGACACGTTGCACCTCCGCATGGTTGTCGGCGGGAACAAACAGGTGCAGCAGGTCCTGGCCGAGTACACTCTTTTCGCTGTGACCGGTCAATTGCTGGCAGGCTTGATTGAAAAGGGTGATTTTGCCCTGCCCATCGATCACCACCACCAATGCCGGTGCGGTGTCCAGCAAGGTCGCGGCAAACATCTCCTGCTCCTGCAGGCTCATCTTGGTGGAGCGCAACTCGATGAGACTGGCCAAAGTGTAGGAGATGGTGGTTAAAAAGGCCTCCTCTTCCGGACTGTATTGATGGTTATCCGGG
>JADGCJ010000001.1 GCA_015229045.1 Magnetococcales bacterium | reverse complement strand
GTTGAAAGCCAAAATCGATAAACTATGGACCGAATTCTGGACCGGCGGCAGCGTCGGGTATTGCGGCTGAGCTGCTGCCACCCTTCTGGATGACGGCGCATCAGGTCCAGGGCGGCCAGCACCTCAGCGATGAATGCCTGGCCAAGTCCCTTGGCTTGCGCCTCATGGAATGCCACCGCCTCATCGAGTTCCTGTTGGGCGATTTCGAGAAAGTGGATCATCATGGCGTGCGGTACTTGGCCAACACTTCAGCCAGGGGGATGGCCTTCATCTCCCCACGCCGATAGGCTGCAAGGCGCTCTTCGGCCTCCTGAGACCACAGTCGATCCATTTCCCGGTCCGGTTCGTCCAGGCTGCTCAGAATGGCGTCCACCAGTTCCAAGCGTGCCAAAGGGGGCAATTTGCGCGCCTGGGATTCGATGGAGGATGCGGTGGTGTCCATAATGCTCTCCTTCTCAATGTGCTTTGGCAATGCGGGCGCTCATGGCGGTCAGGTCGGAATCGGTGATAAACATGGCATGATCCCTTCAGGCACGTTATTTCTTCTTGCTGTCATAGCGTTGTGTCAATGCTGAAGCTGCGGCACTCTTGCCCGCTTTGCTGGTGGACGGATTGCTGAGGGCTTTGCCCGCAGCAGAGGCGGCCTGTTTGCCCGTCACCTTGTCATTCCCAGCCTGGGCCAAAGCCGAACCCGCTGCCGATTTGGCCGCCGGGCTGGCATTTGGGTTGCGCAGTGTTTTGGATGCGGCGGTTGCCGCCTTTGGGCTGGTGGTTTCGGAGGATTTTCTGACAGTCATTGGAAACTCCTCAAGATGCGATATGCTCAATATACCATAGTTTGTTCACCATGGTTGTCATTACAACTCACCCCGAAAGGCGCGTTGGGTGAGGGAACCGAAAAGGTCATTCAGCCCAGCAACACTATCGCCAGATTTATGCTGGTGGAATCGAAATTTTAGAACAATTTTCCTGAATTGATCTTGCAAACCATGATCAGGGACAAGCATTCCGATGGAATGCAAATCCTGCATGTCGAACCGCTTCGTTCCATGAGCTGCCGTGCTGATTCTAGAAAGCAGGTGGCTATGTTGAACTCTTAGACAATACAAAGAAAATTCAGGAATCAGGCTATTTTTGACAATAAGGGCCTTCATGTCTTGATTGATCGCAACTTGGTTTGTCGTAATTGCAACCGGAACAGTGTGGGCTATTATCATTCCTCGGACAACAATCAATATCGCCCCTTCGGGGATTACTTTCAACGACGTTTCTGAGAATGCCGCATCGCTCACATGGTCTTCCGCATCGTTAATTTCGATGGATTTCATGTCCTTTGGCGAAACCCATGGAAAGGTTCCGTCCCAGAAATCCGCTCTGTCTTTCGATGGAGTACCTCCACTGACAAAGCGCACCATCTTTGATAAGGGTTCTTTTCTCCACCCCTTCGGATTCGTCATCGGATCTCCAAACATCTCCAAAAACACCGACCGCAAAAACTGATCCGCCAGTGCCAAGGCTTGACGGCGCTTGCGGCGGATGGCGTCGGCCTTGTCCAGAATCGCCGCGATGCGTTTCTGTTCATCAGGTGAGGTGGGGTAGATGACTGGAAACTCTGCCAAGGCTTTTGGACTCAACCTTGGTAGGTTGGCACCACTACACCTTGTAGTTGCCAAGTCCACTAATTTCTGTTGCCTGAGATAATGAAACAGATAATTTTTATCCAAACCATTTTTTAACCGGATTGGCAAAATATCTGTACTGCACACCCCTGAAAACTCAGGACGACTGATTTTTTTTAAATAGGGCCGTAATTTTCCATACAAAATATGCTGATCTGTAAAGGTAAATTTCATACTTTTCAGTTCCGCTGACTGGGCATTTTCAATACCAATGAAGTTGCCGTCACCGTCCACATGCTCAAGGCCTACATAACGTGCTTCAAAGGGAATTTGATCTGGCTGCATTCCTCGACGGTCAATATCAGCCACTTTGGCCAGCGGTTTTTGCTGCCAACCCTGCGGTATTCCTACCTGACTCATCCCACCATCCCCTTCAACTCTTCCAAATCCGCCATGATCTCCCTCTCCCGATCCAATTCCATCACGCAGCCTCGAATGGGTTGATCAACGTTAGTCCGTCTACGTTTCTGAAGTCATCGATGTTGCGCGTCATGAGCGGCAAGCCATAAGTCATGGCGGTTGCCGCAATGATGGCGTCGCTCAGATGGATGGCATGGCGGCTCCGAAGCTTGATGGTGGCAGCCACCACACGCCTTTCCAGGGGAAGTTCATCCAGGCATTCCAACAAATCGGTCGCGCTCCGCCGACTTTGTTCGGTATGCTTGCGCCAGCCCAACAACTCAATGACCGTCACCACCGACACGGCGGATCCCTGGGAAAATGCGGCCAGGGCACGTTCCCTGAACTGGGCATCTGGATAGTCGTTCAGAAAGTCGATCAAGACGTTGGTGTCCATAAGACAAGGAACATTCATAACGTCCGATCCCATTCCTTCCGCATGTCTGCAAACTCTTTCGCCAATTCTTCCTGGTCCATTCTTGGAAAACTGGCCTGTGCTGCCAGTGCTTTTTCCTTCAACTCTTCTGGGGACATGCAGTCAATCTGTTCCCGCAGGGTTCTCCTGGGGATGGCACCCTGTTTCTTGACGGCTTCGATGAATTCCAGCACTTGATGGGCTTGTTCCTCCGGCATCCGTCTGATTTCGGCATAAATGCGTTCGGCGGTATTCATGGACTCCCCCTTTCACCCGATCATCTGTTTGAGTTCCTGTAAATCCTGCATGATCTCTTTTTCCAGGTCCATCATACGCTCCAAAATCTCGCCGGGGGGATCAAATTTTTCCTCCTGGTAAACCGTCTCCTTGTAACGATTGATGGACAGATCATACTTGCCATGGATGGTGTTCGGGGAAGGTGACGCTCAGGGTGTCCTGATAGTGGATGTCCGGGACATCGATGCCGTGCAGCAGCAGGTTCATGGCGGCGATGCGCAGCATGGTGATGTCGAAGTCGAATCCCCGGAACATCTCTTGCTGAATATGCTTGCGATGCGGCTCCAACAGGTCGCCGTGGTAGATCTTTTCTCCGGTTTCCGGGTCGGTCTCCACCATCTCCGGGGAGGTGTATTCCCGCATCAGGTATTGCATCGCCTCCACCAGAAATCCGGCGGTGCCGCAGGCGGGATCCCCCACTACCTCCTTGTGTTTCGGATCAGGGGCCACCATCTCCACCATGGCGCGGATCACATGGCGCGGGGTTCGGAACTGGCCGTTGATGCCAGCGGTGGTCAGCTTGCTGAGCAGGTATTCGTAGAGATCCCCCTTGGTGTCCCCGGCGGTGAGCAGCAGGGCGTCGATCATCTCCACCGCCTTCACCAGCAGACTGGGCTTGGCGATCATGAGTTGCGCCTCTTTCATGTACTCGCCGAACTCGGCCCCATCCACCGCCACCTTTCTGAAGTGGGGAAACAGCCGATCCCGCACCAGAGGCAGCATCTCCTCCGCGCCCAAATGGCGGAAATGGGACCAACGCAGATCCTGCTCCTGCTGGCCAAAGTTGCGACGGCTTTGGACGCCGGTGCGGGCATCGCGTTTTTCGTTGCGAGACTCGGCGATATCCAGCAGTCGGGCGAACATCAGAAACGAAATCTGCTCGATGACGGTGAGGGGATTGGTAATGCCGCCGGTCCAGAATTCGGTCCATAGTTTATCGATTTTGGCTTTCAACTCGCCAGTGATCATAAGGAGGCTCTCTCTGCAAAATGGGCTGGGGGCTTGAAGGCGTCCAGAATGACGATGAGGTCATCCATCTGCGCCTCGTCGCGGAATACGCCATCCGGGCCTTCGCTGTCCACGGTGGTAAACGGCGGCTCGTAAAGCCGGTCGATGGCGATGACACCGAACTTGCTGATGTGGTTCTTGAGCAGACCCAGAAAACGGATCTGCCGGGCGTTCAGTTTGGGGTGACGGCGGATGAAATCGGCGAAGTGTTGCTCCACCGCCTCCCCATCCATGCCGATGATGGAGCGCAAGATCTGCGCGAGCCCACCGGCGGTGTCCTGGTAGAACTCCAGCAGGATGTTCAGATCCACGTCAGGCCGCTCCAGGTGGATCAGGGCATTCAGGGCGTTCAGGTCCGCTTCGGTGACCGGAACCCCTGCCCGGATTTTCTTCAAGGTGGGGTTGGTCTCGAACAGGGGCGTCAGAACCTCTTCCACCCGTTTGCGGTAGGCGGCCAGATCCACGGCTGGCATGTTGGCCTTGCGCTGGGCGAACTCGATGCCGCCATCGGTCACATCCACCACCCGCACGGTCGCCCCAGGGGGGAGAACTGCCGGGCGACGGTGCTGCATGATGCCGCGCAACTCCTTCCGCACGGCTTCCAAATCCGCTACCGTCACGCCGACCCAGAAAGCCGGATCCTTGAAACGCTTGATGGCCTCCCCCTTGTCCCGCACCGGGTTCAAGTGCATCTGCAACTGGGCCACCTGCTCCAGGGCCTGATCGCGGCAATCCTCAAAGCGGCTGGATTTTTTCAACAGTTCGGTCTGCATCAAGGCCATGAGACGGTCGAACTGCCAGGCAGCGGCATGGTCGCGGATGTCGATCCACTGCATCAGCGGGGCCATGGTCTGACGCAGAACCCCGACGGTCTCCGGTGCGAACTGTTCCAGCACATGGGCCTGCTGCACGGTGCGTTTCTCACGCCATTTTTCCCGCACGGCGATGGTCTCTTCCGGGAGCGTGGCCAAATCCTTGCCGATCAGCTCCACCACCAGCTTGAAGGCCGACGGTTCGGAGTGGTTCAAAGCGGTTTCCGCCAGATCGATGCGCGCCTCGAACACCTGTTGCATGAGGGATTTGGCCGGGATCGGGTCGGCCTCCTGAAACTCCTCGGAAAAGAATTCAAAGTTGCCCCAGTGGTCGAAGATGCGGAACTTGGTCTTGCCAATGGCCGGGCAAAGCCGGGTGCCGCGACCGATCATCTGCCAGAACTTCACCCGAGACTTGACCGGCTTGGCAAAGACCAGATTGACCACCTCCGGCACGTCGATGCCGGTATCCAGCATGTCCACCGATACGGCAATGGTCAGGCCCGGATTGGATCCCACCCCCTTGAAGTCGTCGATCAACTGCTCGGCGCGGGGATCATAGTTGTCGATCACCTGGCAGAAGCCGCCGCCATACTGGGGATACAGCTCATCGAAAAGCTGGGAGAGCAGCATGGCATGGTTGTGGTTGCGGGCCACAGCCGAACAGCCGGAAGGTATTGCGGTTGATCATGCCCACCGGGGTGGCGGTGAGCCCCACCTGAAGGGCATCGAAGTAGAAAAACAGATCCCGGTAACGGTTGTAGATGCTGCGGTGGGATTTGTGGATGCCTTTTCGCCATGAGCCGCCTTGTTACCATGAATCCGAATGGCGTGGAGCTTTTTCACCACCACTTTTGGCACCGCCTCGGTGAAGGCGTTTTCATTTAGCAGGTCATTCAGATTGGACTGGTATGGTTTGGGAAAACCGGCCCGGTCGTAGATCCACAGCACGAGTTGTTCCGCGAACGTACGCAGTTTCACCAAGACGCTGCCGGGATCAGGGCGGGCATAGCTTTCGGCAAAGCCACCCAGTTCCGCCAGTTGCGGCCAGGAGGGACGCAGAAATTCGAAGTTCAGTGATTGCATGATCAAGTATTCCATGCCATGGGTAAGAGCAACCGTGATGCCATCATGCCTTCACCCCGTATTTTTTCATCCAATTGGTCAAAGTCTGGTAGCTGGACAGACCCAGAAGTTCAGCGGCCCTGGTCTTGTTGCCAGCGGTTTTTTCAATTGCCAATCCCAGATAGTGCCGGGCCACACGATCTAGAAGAGATGAAAAATCAATTCCTTGCAAAATATCCAGGCCAAGAATCGACTCTGTTTCTTGCCCTCTGCTTGGGTCAGGAAACAGAGAGTCGCGGACATCTTCCACTCGGATTATAGGCCCCGTAGACCAAACCACGGCCCGGCGCAGGGTATTCTGCAACTCCCGAACATTGCCAGGCCAACGGTGTTTTAACAGAAGGTCTCTTGGCTTTTTCTCGCCGTGGACTGGCCCTGTGAATAGCACGAACGAGCAATTCCTTTCCTGAAAAAGTTACTGAAACAAGGAATTATACCGTTTCGGTAAATTTTTGGCCTGATGTGATGGATCTAAATCACGCGGATAAGACTCTAACCGATTCAGGAGGTTAGGGGCATGTGGATCAACTATGATGCGATGATATCGGAAACGGTCGAGGAACTGGCAGAATTGGAACGTCACTATCGGGGTTCCAAGATTGAGAATAAAATCCGCTTACTCCGGCTTCTGAAGAGCGGGGAGAGTCGGAGCCAATTGAAACTCCGGAAAGTTCTTGGCTACAGCGAGCGTCAATTGCGGAGATGGTGGCAAGTCTACCGTCGAGACGGTAACTCTCTACCCACACCATGTAGGCCGATTTCGGGATGTCTTATCGGACAGCTTCGGACAAGAAAAACAAAAAAGCCTGTGAAACACAGGCTGTCAGGTACGCTCCAGAACGCCCTGGAGATGCAAAATGGCGGAGAGAGAGGGATTCGAACCCTCGATACCCGTCAGGATATAACACCTTAGCAGGGTGCCGCCTTCGGCCACTCGGCCATCTCTCCGGATAAGTCTCC
Source organism: Magnetococcales bacterium (assembly GCA_015229045.1). The sequence continues at coordinate 150,831 of JADGCJ010000001.1, read as the reverse complement.
TAGATTGACTTGAAGTCCACCAACTTGTCAATACCCCAGCTTCGTCGGATGTCAAATTCGTCCTGGTACAGCCTGCGCACCTTAACGAAAACTGACAATCTCCCAGCCTTTGGAGAGGGCGTGTTGATGCAACACGGGATCCGGATCAACAGCGACAGGATGTGCCACAGCCTCCAAAAGCGGTAAGTCGTTGCGGGAGTCACTGTAAAACCACGCATCATGCAGGGAATGGGGATGGTCAGAGAGCCATTGGCGCAAACGAAGCACCTTTCCCTGCTGAAAACAGGGGATTCCTGACGAACAACCTGTAAAAGTCCCATCCCTCATTTCCAGTTCCGTAGCCAGCAAATGAGGCACTCCCAGAAGGGTTGCAATGGGTGTGGTCACAAACTGATTGGTGGCCGTGATAATCACCACAGTGTCACCCGCATTTTTGTGCCTTTGGATTCTTTCCCGGCCAAGAGGCAAAACAATGGGGCGGATCATGCGCTCCATGAACAGATCGCGCCACTGTTCCAGGGTCTCCAGGCGATGCTGCGTCAACACCCCCAGCTGAAATTTCAAATAGGCGTCGATATCCAGAACTCCCTGGACATAATCCCGATAAAATTGTTTATTGGCCGCCTCATACCCCTCCTCTTCAACAATGCCCTCTTCCACCAGGAAGCGACCCCACAAATAGTCGCTGTCTCCACCCAGAAGCGTATTGTCCAGATCAAAAAGGGCAAGGCCCATGCAACCCCCCATAGCTCCGTACTACCATGTATCTCCGGTTTCATATCCAAGGCGTTCCAGGATATCTCCACTGACCGCCTTGAAAAGAACCTTATTGGCCCCTGTAAAATGGTTCTTCCAATCCCCGACAATACCCTTACGTTTAAAATCTTTCGGGGCAGCATTTTTCTCCATGGTCGCCGAGCGTTTATGGAAACCCGTAGCTTCTGCAATCGCTTCGCACTCCTCCCGGGAGAGAGGCATCTCCAGGAACCGGGCGAGACGACCCACAGTCTCCACCTTGTTTTCCACCATCTCTTCGTAGGAGACAAAATAGACAGGGATCTGGAAGTGAAAACAGGCTTTCCGCCACAAATCCATCCAGGCGACCATATTGATCGCTTGTCCGGGAATGATGCGATTACCCTTAAGATGACCTCCGACGATGAGCCGGTTGATGGCCTCTTCCTGGCTGACATTGGTCAATATTTCGCTGTACATATTACCAGGATCTGCTGCCACACCTGTATAGTAGAAGTAAAAAGAGACCATCTGATCCCTGGGTTCCCGATATTGGACAATGGCCTTGTATCCTTTATTACGCATATCCATCCCGAACTCTGGATTGATATGCCAATGTCCTATGAGAAAATGCTTATCGGGAACCCGATCAAGAGCATCTTTTGGTACGGCATTTGATTGATAATCATCAGGCCAGTAGAAATCATCTCCCGTGATCAATTGCGCAATGTCCGACAACAAATGCGTCCCACATTTCGGATAGGAAAAACAAGCATAAGGCGTCGATGGTCGCGTACGTTTCGGTTCGTTCGGAGCACGAAAAACAGGGGCAACGGCTTTTTGGACCCGCCGGTGGACCTCGAACAGTGTCAGGTCGGTGATCTCAATACCTAACAGGTCCGGCTGCAACGCCATAGCCTGGCGAACGAGAGCCGCCCCCTCCTCCCGGGACGATGGACCAGCCATCAGCCTGCACAGGCCCAATTCGTAAAGCACATTGGCATCGATTGGATCGATCAGGCGTTCCTGTGCCAGACAGACCTGGGCCTCATCGACCCGCCCCATTCTGGCCAGATTACGCCCAATGAAGTAGCGGATCTTTTCCCTCTGTGGATCCTGCTCCAAGACCTGCTTGTAATGGTCGAGGGATAGCGCATACTCCATCTCAAAAAACAGACCGTGTGCCAGCAAAAGGCGACTGTCGGGGTTGCTCGGCTCCAGTTCGACAGCACGACGCATCCGCGCCAGCCCCCGCTCCGTCTCGCCCGTTTCCATCAAAATTTTCCCGGCCAGAAAAAGCACACTGACTTGATTCGGATGAGTCTCCAGGATCATTTCGTACAATCGCAGGGCTTCGGTCGTATCCCCTGCCTTGTGGGCCAACAGCGCCGAACGCAACACCTTTTGCGCCTCATACGTTAGCGCTGATGTATCCGGCACCGACGCGGAGGCTCCATCCCGGTCATGCAACATGTCTCTTCTCTCGTGAACAGATCACCTGCTTAAGCCGCAACCTGACCTTTGACCGATTCCATCATGTTCATCAACTCTTGCAGAAGAGGAGCCAGAGGCGATTTCTCCAGGGTGACCTTGTCAAAGGCCTCCTGGACAAAGCTCTTGCCAAACACCAACTGCCGTGGCTGCATCCCCTGCAACTGTTTCTCCCAGCTGCCGAGAAGGGACAGCCACCCTTTGACAGTCAACGTCCCCGGGGGTGCACCACCTTTGGTCCGATCCAGCGCCAGAGCCATTTGCAGGGTTTCGATCAGGGGGACCATGCACTCCAGGCGCTCCCGCTTGGCATTGCTCAAAAACCCCTTCAGCGTATCGTGAACCGCGTTGCCATCCCAGGAACCGTACACACTGGAGGCAAATTTGTCAGAGCCATGCCTCTGATTCGACAACAATTGATCGGCTTCTTCTGGATCGATGGGTCTGGCCAAGGGTCTGCTCCGGGAAGCCGACCGCAATCCTTTTGCACCACTTTGCAGGGAACTCATAGTGACCTCTGTCCTTGAAATGTTATTGTCTCGACCAACCCGTGCATTTGTGGACCCATCGGCGAGGGCGACCACATCCATGACAACCCTCAATCCCATCGTCACCACAATAACCGCCTCTGTCGGCTTCGGCCATTGTCCATTCCGGCCATGTTCTCTGCCGACCTTGGCAATCTTCCCTGCGCAGTGTGCAACTCCGGGACCAGAATTATTTACAAAAACAAAACAGTATGTTACGATGATAAAAACGATAGATGAAGAGGAAAAAAGGAGTTTTTTTCCCGGGGGCCGGTCATTTTTTCCCTCTTCCCGCCAAATATTCGTCGCCCGTTTTCCCGGTCCCCTTCAGCAAACCGGCCTTAAGGATCTTCCGACATGACAGGCAACAAGGAACGGGTGGCAGTAGCCATGTCCGGCGGCGTGGACTCCTCGGCGGTTGCGGCCTGGCTCGTCGAACAAGGTCACGAGGTGATCGGCCTGAGCATGCAGTTGTGGAACCATGCCCAATCCTCAACTCCGGGAGGACGCACCTGTTGTACCCTCGCTGATCTCCAAGACGCCAGGCGCGTCGCGGAGAGGTTGAATATCCCCTTCTATGTCGTCAACCTGGAAGAGCCGTTTCGCCAGGCTGTAATCGAGGATTTCATCGCGGCCTATGCTGGCGGACTCACCCCCAATCCCTGCATTCGCTGCAACCAGGAGCTGAAATTTGCCCACCTTCTGGCCAAGGCGATGGCCCTGGAAGCGACGGCGCTGGCAACCGGACACTACGCCGAAATCCGCAACGATGGTTCCGGAAGACCCGAACTGTGGCGCGGTCAGGATCCGGCCAAGGATCAATCCTATTTTCTCTTTGCCACCACCCTGGAGCAACTCAAGCTCCTGCGCTTTCCCCTGGGAAGGCTGACCAAAGAACAAACCCGTGATCTGGCCCGGCGATTCGGCCTGCACAATGCCACCAAACGCGAAAGCCAGGATCTCTGTTTCGTCCCGGATGGCGACTACCGGACTTTCTTCAAGAATCAGGCCCCCGCGCTCGCCGAACCAGGCGAGATCGTCGATCAGGCGGGGCATGTTCTCGGGCAACACCGGGGCCTGGGGTGTTATACCATCGGTCAACGGCATGGCCTTGGTATCGCAGCTTCGCACCCTTTGTTCGTTGTAGCCATTGCCGCCAAAAGCAATCGCCTCATTGTCGGACCGGCCGAAGCCCTGTATAAAGATCACCTGGAGGTGGTCCAGGTCAACTGGCTGGCACACCATCCGCTGACAAGTTTTCGGTCCGTCGGGGCCAAGATTCGTTATGCCGCCGTACCGCAATCTGCCAGCCTTGAACCCTTGGACGGTCTCAACCAGGTCCGTGTGCGTTTTTCTCAACCGCAACGCGCCATCACACCTGGTCAGGCCTGCGTTTTTTATGCCGGGGATCAGGTTCTGGGGGGCGGTTGGATCATTTGACTGGAACAGGTATGCTCGTTCTTAAATTGATCGAAACGATACCCTTTTTTATGGAATTCACTCCTGCCGAGCGCGCCATGCTGGTGGAAGGGGAGAGTTTTTTCGTTACCTACGAGAAAAATCAATACCTGATTCAGGAGGGGAGCACCGATGATGCCCTGTTCATCGTCATCAAAGGTTCCGTGGCTGTAACGCAGGCAAGCCATCCCGGCAGCGTTCTGGCTGTGCTGACCGCCGGATCGGTCATTGGCGAAATGTCCTTTCTCACCAAACACCCCAGGGCCTCCAACGTCATCGCCTGTGAGGAGACCATCGTTTTTCGCATCGATGGCTCGGAGATGGGGGCCTTGGATCTTGGCCTGCAGCTTAAAATCAAGGACCAGTTGATCGCCATTCTGGTGGATCGCATCACCCATATGAACACCGATCTGGCCCGGCAGAAGCTCGCCAATCAAACTCTGGTGACAGCCCTGGCCAGAACACGCACTTAAGCCGCAGGTACGCGATCATCGTTCATCAGGTCCGGCGCAACATATGGACAATTTTTCGTTGATTATCGTGGCACTTGCCCTGGGCATGATCCTGCACCGTCTGAAGGTCATGCCACCCGGAAGTGCCCTGGCATTGAATCAGTTTGTCATTCATGTCTCTTTGCCGGCACTGGTTCTCATCCGCGTACCGCATATGACACTCTCCAGGGATCTGCTGGCTCCGGCCCTGATGCCGTGGATTCTGTTGGCCATATCGGCGCTTGTTGTCTTCACGTTGTCCCGGGCGTTGTCGTGGTCCCGATCGGTCGAAGGAGCCTTGTTGCTGGTCGTCCCCATGGGGAACACCTCTTTTCTGGGCATACCCATGGTGCAGGCCTTTTTTGGGCAGGATGGCGTGGCGACAGCTCTGTTGTACGACCAGATCGGCACCTTCTCCGCCCTGGCCATTTATGGTTCCATCATCATTGCCACCTACGGCGACGGCCAGCAGCCCACTCCTGGCGCCATTTTGAAAAAAATCATCACCTTTCCCCCCTTTCTCGCCATGATCCTGGCGTTGGCCCTGCGCCGGGTCATTGTCCCCCCTCCCCTCCTCCATGTCCTGGAGACCCTGGCCAATACCCTGGTGCCGGTGGTCATGGTCGCCGTGGGTATGCAATTCCGTTTGTTGTTACCCCGGGCGATGCTTGCGCCCCTGGGCTTTGCCCTGGGTTTCAAACTCTTGATCTCGCCACTTCTGGCCGTGACCATCAGCCATCTGGCAGGGTGGTCCGGATTGACCGCCCGGGTGACCATTTTTGAATCGGCCATGCCGGCCATGATCACCGCTGGTGCCCTGGCCATCGCCGCCGGATTGGCCCCGGATCTGGCTGCGGCTGCGGTTGGCCTCGGCATTTTTCTCTCTTTTGGCACCCTGCCGCTGCTCTTCTCCTGGTTATGACAGCAACACTCTACCTCAATGCGGATCCTCGACATCGATCTGCCCGGTGAGCTTGCGCCAGATGTAAGACCAGGAAACCCCCGTGGCCAGTACGAGACTGACAATCACCAGAATCAAATATTTGACCAACTGATTACTGATGGCCAACAGGCCGTATTTGATCAGCAACCAAAAAAACAGCGTGAAGAAGGTGATGGCAATCCCGATGCCGACGATCCCCATGGAGTGCAGGGTGGCCTTGCCAAAGATAAGCAATACAATCAACAGGGAAACACCGACAAAAAGCTTCAGCAGGCTGAACGGCCCGGATTCAAAGGCCCACTGGACGTAACTGTATCCGGTCGGATTATAGACACCAAAAACAATGACAAAAGCCGCCAGCAAACGCAGCAGAAAGGAGTTCCAGGTAAACTTCATCGGGGCCTCCGGAGGGCTCGGGAAGGGCAGCGGAATCCAGCAAAATCTGCGCCTGATGCGAGGCGCCTGATGCGAGGGGGTGATTCACTCCCCGCAAGCGGGCCAGGGAGACTCCCCGACACCCACCGGGGGGAGTGAACACTTCAAACGATCTCTCCGGATTACTTGGTCTCTTCCCACGCTTCAAAGTGCGGGCAGGATTTGGTCCCGGTATTGGCCGTATCTTCAAGAACCTTGCCGCGCACCAACGTCAAGTTGGCCTCTTTGGCTTCGATCATGCGATACTCGACCGTCATGGAGTTGTTTTTCATCATCCCCTTGTAGAAAATCTTGACGCGGGCGGTCTCCACGCCCCCTTCCATCTTGGCCGGGTTGACATATTCGGTCTTGATGGCCTCGCTGACAGTGGGATGGGCACACTTCAGGGTTTTTTCAGTGGCAAACTTGATGTAATCGAAGGCATGGGCCGACGTGGCGGAAAAAGCCAGCAAAGCAACAGACAAACCGAGCAATCGTTTCATTTTACACCTCGTGGTACACAGGAACGTTGTAAAGAGCATTTTTTCAATTTCATCGTGACCCGATCTCCTCTCCGGCCCTGGCCCAGGGTACCCCATTCGCTCGCATCGGGCAACGGTTCAGTTCCTGACCACCAGCGTCTCATTCCAATTCCAGATCAAGCGTCTGCTTCGTTGACTGCCTCACTCACTCCTCGCCGTACCCAACACGTCCTGCCTCGTCGCTCACTCGTTGTCGTCTCGCATCCATCTTGATCTGGAATTGGAATCAGCCAGATGACGCAGAGCGTGGCAGGACGCGGGCGTACCAATGACAGCCACCACATCGTTCAATCGCAGTTGAAAATCGGGATCCGGGTTGACGACAAGCTCTCCGGAACGCATCACCCCAACCACCGAAGCCCCTGTCTTTTCGCGAATCTGTCCCTGGCGCAGGGAGGTGTCGACCAGAGAACCGGAGGCTTGCAGGGTGATCCACTCCAGATCAAACTGCGGCTGGGAAAAATGCATCTGTTGGAGAGTTTGGTAAGCTACGGCACCACTCCACAAGGGTCCATACATGTCCTGACGAATGGTATCGCTGTATTTTTGAATGGTTGTCAGGGGCAACCGCTGGTGAATCAAGGCCTGGCGCATAAACTCCAGACCCGCCTCGAACTCCGGATGAATGACCCCTACCGCACCCGCCTCCCTGAACAACTGCATATGGATCATCTCCGAGGCCCGCACGACAATCTGACAGAGGGCGTTCAGGGAGAGGGCCTGGCGAATCACTCCCAGCGCCACGGCCAAACCGGGGGTGGTGATCAGCAGCATGTCAGCGTGGGCCATCCTGGCGGCCTTGAGGACCGGCCGCTGGGCAGCATCACCAAAGATGACCGGCAATCCCTCCTTTTTGGCTTGTTCCATGCGTCGCTGATCAAGGTCGATCATGACAAAGGGAACCTCCAGACGTTGCAGAACCAGAGCCAACTGCATCCCGACCCGACCGCACCCCACCACGACGATGTGCTGATGCAGCCCTCCTTTGGGCAGATTGACGCTGTAGAGGGGTTCGCGGCGAAAACGGCGTCTTTGCAGGGCATACAGACGCGCCGTCTGCCCCGAAATCAAGGGAGTCAGAACCATGGTCACCACGGCGGCGCTCAAGACCAGGGAGTGAACCTCCTGGCTGATCGCCTGACTGGCCAGCCCCACCTTGGCCAGGACCAGGGCAAACTCACCCACCTGAAACAACCCAAGCCCTACCGCCAGAGGCACGACGTTGCCATAACCAAATACTCTGGCCAATACGAAAAAGATCAGCCCCTTGCCGAGACCCACCGCCACGACCAGAATGGCAATCTCCTGCCCGTGTTTCAGGAGGAAAACCGGGTCCAGCAACATGCCAACCGAGACAAAAAACAGCAACCCGAACAGATCACGCAGCGGGACGATATCGCTCAGGGCCTGATGACCATGATCGGACTCGCTCAACACCATCCCCGCCACAAAGGCCCCAAAAGCGAGGGACAGACCCGCCAGATAGGTGGTATACCCCACCCCCAGGCCAATGGAGGTCACCGCTAAAAGAAACAACTCCCGCGAACCGGATTTGGCCACCCGGGCCAGAATCCAGGGCAAAAAACGGGTTCCCAGAAGGATCATGCCCGACAAGAAGGCGCACGCCTTCACCACCGCCATACCCAACATGGGCAACCCGGCAGAAGGGTCGTTGAGTTTGGGCAGAATGATCATGAGGGGTACGACAGCCAGATCCTGGACGATCAACATGCCAATCATGACCCGACTGGAGAGGGTGCCCATCCACCCCTGATTGATCAAGGTTTTCAGGATGACCATGGTACTGGAGAGCGCGATCAACGCCCCCAGCCACAAAGAGGGCAACCAGGACCAACCCAGATAGCGGCCCACACCATAGCCATAAGCCATGGTGACGACCATCTGGATGGGGGTACCGATCAGAGCGATACGGCGTACCGGCTGCAACTCCTTGAGGGAAAACTCCAACCCCAGGGCAAACAGGAGCAAAGCCACGCCAATCTCGGATAACAGGTCGATATCATGAACATTGGACACCGTCAGGCCGCCGGTGTTGGGACTCATCGCCACCCCGGCCAGAATATAACCAATGATCAGCGGCAAACCAAGGCGCTGGGCAATGATCCCGCCGATCAACGCCGCCAACATGACCAACACCATATCCGTTGCAATACCCATGATTGGATCGTCCCTGAAAGAGGCTTCAGGGGGCTGACGACGGTAAAACAGAGGGCAGACACACCTCGATCGTCGTAAAACCAACCTCGGTATCCACCAGAGCGATCTCCCCTCCCATGGTCTGGGCGATGCGTTTCGCCGAATAGGTGCCCAAGCCAGTCCCTCCCTGTTTGCCACTCGTGACAAATTTGTCAAATATGCGGTCACGTATCTCCAGGGGAACAGAGCCGCGGTTATGAATGCCGATCATTGCATACCCACGCTTGAGCCGTAAATCAACCGTGACCTGACCTCCCACCGGCGACGCCTCAAACGCATTCTTGAGCAAATTGGTCAACAGGGAGTGACAAAGAAACTCCTCACCTGGAATCATGAAACAATCCGGCGTCAAACCATACTCATCCAGGATTTGCAAAGAGAGGTTGTTACCCCTTACCAGCACCCGGTTCTCCTGGACAATTTTTTTTATGATCGCAATAATATCGACAGGAACAGGGCGATAGACATAGGCACCCACCTCCATCTTGTACAAATCCAGAGAGCGGTTGATCATCTCCAGAAGGCGATAACCGGAATCCTGAATCTGTTGCAGATGTTGTTCCTGTTCCCCGGTCAGGTTGTCATCGCTCAGGAGAACCTGCGGCAAGCCGATGACGGCAGCCAAAGGCGCCTTCAGGTCGTGGTGGGTCATGCGCTCCACCTCTTCCCGCAGTCGTGCGGACTCCACAAGGGCCTGGTTCTGTTCGGCCAGCGTGCGACGAATACGCGACAACTCCAGATGATTCGCCACCCGCGCCTTGAGAATCGGCGGACTCCAGGGCTTGTGGATATAATCGACCGCTCCCATGGCAAACCCTTGAATCTCCTTTTCCATGTCGGTCAGGCCGGTCAGAAAGATGATGGGAACATCGCCCATACTGGCCATGGTTCTCAGGCGTCGGCACACCTCATAGCCGTCCGGATCAGGCATCAGAATGTCGAGCAGAACGAGATCCGGCGGCGATCTGGTGGCCAGCTCCAAGGCTCTCTGACCATCTCTGGCCACCGTCACCCGATAGGAGTCCTGCAAGGCCTCCACCAGGACATGAAGCTCTTCGGGGATGTCATCGACGACCAGGATCCGCTCTTTTTTCACAATCACCTGCCCCTCTCTGCAAGGGAATCATCCGCTGCGGGTCGTCGTGGCAGGCAGGGAAGGGAGACACTGAAGCGTGATCCTTCACCAAGCTGGCTGACAACCTGTATATCGCCGCCATGCAGCGTGACAATCTCCCGGACCAGGGCCAACCCCATACCGCTGCTATTGGGATTGTGGCGCACGGCATTGTTGGAACGAAAATGTTCGTCGAATATCCTGGCCAGATGATCGCTGGGAATGCCAATACCATGATCCTGAATATGCAAGAGAACTTGCTTCTCCTGGACATCGAGCGCAACCTCGACCACCCCTCCCTCTTTGGAATAGTTGATGGCATTGAGCAACAGATTGGCAAGCAGGGTGTGCATATGCTCCTGTGACGCCAACAGCGGAGAGGCCTTGTCCCCCGGCTGAAACTCAACCTTGATGCCCCGTACCTGTCCGACGAGCCGTGCCTCCTCCACCTCTTTGGTCAGGAGGGGGAGAAGATCGATCGTCGTCAGCGCAATCGTCGCGGGTGTCAGTGTCCGCAGATTGCTCAGGTGGATGATGCTGGTGATTTTCTCCATCAGCAGGTCGCACCGCTCGCCAATCCGGACGACAACCTGCTGCGCCTTCTCCGGCAAGGTGCCGCAATAGCCGTCGCGCAGGGTGTAGACATAGCTCTTGATGGCCGCAAAGGGGGCCTTCAGCTCGTGGGTGGCCCGGAGGGTGATGTGCGCCTTCTCCTGTGTCAGGAGTTGCAGGCGATCATAGGCCTGTTCCAGCTCCAGCTCCCGCTGGCGCAGGCCGGAGGTGATCTCGCTGACCAGATACCAGCTGACCAGATAGGCCGCAGCAATGGCCAGAACATAGCCAACCGTGACCAGCAGATTGGCGCTGATACGCTCAACCTTTTGCGCAACATCGAAGAGGGAGAGCGTCGGCACAACCCCCGCATATTCGAGAACCATGGGCAGGGTGGCGAAGAAGATTCCCACCCAGGTCATGACAAAGCTGTAAAAACGGGCAAAAAACAGCGTCAACAGGATGATATGTGGCAAAAAAAGGATGAGAACGGGAGTCTCGACCCCCCCCAGGCCATAGGTCAGAATCGACAGGCTCATAAAATCGGTCAGCACCTGAACCATGAGAAGCCGACACACCCCCCCCTTCGACGGTTGGCCGACGGCCAGGGTTTTCGCCCAGCGCCTGTAAACCAGGTTGCTGAGGGCCAGCAAGAGGGTGACGGCAAGAAAATAGCGAAAATCAATATGCAATCCGGCAAAGTGCCGCAGGGAAGGCAACGTCGCCCAGATCGATCCCAGGGAGCAAAGAGCCACAGAGATCCAGCGCGTCTGGATAAACCACCAGCTCCGCTCGGACATCTCCGTCGCCCGCAACCCCTCCTCGCAAATGTGGCTGACATCCCCGGCAAAAACAGGCCGACGACCCTGCAAAAGAGGCACCTTCGTTACGGGCATGGCGGCCGCACCCAGGCAAAGAACGTATGAAAAACCAGACTGATGACCCGGAAGGAGGGTTTATTGAGCTCAGGCGGGACAGCCGACGCTGCCCCGCCTGGAGAGCTGACTATTCAATCAATCATGGCACCTGTCAAGAGGTGATGCCATCCAGACGACGCAGATCCAGCGTACTCGGGAACTCCGGATTGATGTCAGCCGGAGAGGGTTGAATCACGGCGATGCCACTCCCCTGCGGAACGAAGCGGCCACCCACCAGAGGCGGCGGCGGTGGGGGGGCTTGCGGTCCCGGCGTATGGCCCAGCTCCCAGAACCGATTGCCGCGCCGTGATTCGGCCTCCAGGGTGTTGACAGGGAAGGTGTCATAGTGGCGCCCGCCCGGATGGGCGACATGGTAGGTGCAGCCGCCAATGGCCCGGTCGTTCCAGGTATCGACAATGTCAAACACCAGGGGGGAGTGAACGCCGATGAGCGGGTGCATCGCCGAGGCAGGTTGCCACGCCTTGAAACGTACCCCGGAGACATACTCGCCCACAGTGCCGGTGTTGTGCAACGGCAGTGGCCGCCTGTTGCAGGTGACGCGGTAGCGATCCGGCGGCAGGTTACCCAGCCGCACCTGGAGCCGCTCGATCGATGAATCGACAAAGCGGGTCGTTCCCTGCCGACCCACCTCCTCGCCCAGCACATGCCAAGGCTCCAGGGCCTGCCGCAGCTCCAGGTGAATCCCCTGCACCTGAATGTCACCCACTTTGGGAAAACGAAACTCGATGAAGGGTTCCAGCCAGGCCTCCTGAAAGGGAAACCCAGCCCTGCGCAGCTCGGCGGCGACCTCGGCCACGTCCCGGGCGACATGGAACGGAAGCATGAAACGATCATGCAGGGCCGTCCCCCAACGCACCAGAGGCTTGCGGTAAGGGGTTTGCCAGAAACGAGCGATCAAAGCACGCAACAACACCATCTGCACCAGACTCATGCGGGCATGCGGAGGCATCTCGAAGGCACGCAGCTCCAGCAGACCGAGGCGCCCGGTCGGGCTGTGCGGGGCATAAAGCTTGTCGATGCAAAACTCCGCCCGATGGGTGTTGCCGGAGATATCGACCAACAAATGGCGCAACAGCCGGTCGGCCAGCCAGGGTTGGGCCACCTCCCCGTCGGGAATCTGCCCGAGGGCTATCTCCAATTCGTGGAGATATTCGTCCCGTCCTTCGTCGACCCGGGGAGCCTGGCTCGTCGGGCCGATGAACAGGCCGGAAAAGAGATAGGAGAGACCCGGATGGTGCTGCCAATAGGTCACCAGGCTGGCCAGCAGATCCGGTCGCCGCAACAGCGGGCTGTCCGCCGGCGTGGGACCACCCAGGGTGACGTGATTGCCGCCGCCCGTGCCGGTATGCCGTCCATCGAGCAAAAACTTCTCCGTACCCAGGCGAGCCAGCCGTGCCTCCTCGTAAAGGGTGGTTGTACAGTGAACCAGCTCTGTCCAACTGTGTGCCGGTTGAATGTTGACCTCGATGACGCCGGGATCGGGGGTGACATAAAATTTGGCCAGCCGTCCATCCTCGGGCGGCGGATACCCCTCCAGCAGCACAGGCATCTCCAGCTCGATGGCCGTCGCCTCGATCGCCTCCACCAGCGCGATGAAGCCCTCCAAATGGGTCAAGGGGGGTAAAAAGAGGTAGAGACGCCCTTCCCGAGGTTCCACACAGAGCGCCGTGCCGACAAAATGATCCAGGCGGGCCTCGCGAACCGGCATCTTGTCCGGCAGGGGATCTCTGGGTTCAAAGCTGCATCGTTCGGGGGGAAGCGGGCGTTGGTCGGGCGGCAGGACATGGAGGCTCTGCAACGGCAGACGCAACCCCATGGGCGAATCCCCCGGGACCAAAAACAGACGCCCCTGCCGCGTCTCCCAGCGGCAACTGCACCAGCAGGCGGCATCAGGATCCCACTCCAGGGGAAGGGCAAAGCCAACAGGTTGTTGCAAACCCTGGCTCAGAATACGCGCCAGACGTTGCCGCTCCATGCTGTCGTCCAACGATGCCGTCAAGGGATCCACCCCCACAGGCAGCGTATACTCCTGCCAGATGTGGTAGATGGGGTCTTCGTAGGCCGGTACCGACATTTGTTCGATACGCCCCAGGCGATGGGCCAGTGACTCGACAAACTGCCGGGCCATCTCCCGGTGGGCGCCATTGTTGCGGGTCGGGTCACCCTGCAAGGCGGGGGTACGCCACAGCGGCAGACCATCCGTGCGCCAGTAACAGGCATAACGCCAGCGCGGCAGCTCTTCACCCGGGTACCATTTGCCCTGACCAAAGTGCAACAGGCTGCCCGGGGCAAAGTGATGTGCCAGACGGTACAACAAATCACAGGCGCGTTCCCGTTTGTGGGGACCATCGGCGGCGGTGGTCCACTCCGGGCCATCCATGTCGTCGATGGAGACAAAGGTCGGCTCGCCGCCCATGGTGAGGCGCACATCACCACGCGCCAACGCCGCATCCACCGCCTCGCCCAGATGCACGATGGCCGACCACTGCGCCTCGCTGTAGGGCCTGGTGACACGCGGATCTTCATGGATACGGGTCACGCTGTTGTGATGGTGAAACTCGACCTTGCAAGGATCGGTGGCGCCGGTGACCGGAGCGGCACTGCGCGGATCCGGCGTACAGGCCAGAGGAATATGCCCCTCGCCGGCAAACAGACCCGAGGTGGGGTCGAGGCCAACCCAACCCGCACCGGGCAGGTAGACCTCGCACCAGGCGTGCAGATCGGTAAAATCGGCGGCAGGGCCGGAAGGGCCGTCCAGAGATTTGACATCGGCGACCAGTTGCACCAGATAGCCGGAGACAAAGCGGCTCGCCAACCCCAGGCGGCGCAGGGCCTGCACCAGCAGCCAGGCGGTATCGCGACAGGAGCCGGTCCCCCTGGTCAGGGTCTCCTCGCAGGTCTGGACGCCGGGTTCCATGCGGATGGTATAGCCGACATCCCGCCAGAGACGCTGATTGGACTCGGCCAGAAAATTGACTGTGCAGCGCGGCTTGTGATCCAGGCTTTGCAGCCACTGCTCCAGACGCTGGCTCTTCTCCTTGACCTCCAGGTAGGGGAGCAGCTCCTTGCGCAAATCCTCCGCATAGGTGAAGGGAAACTCGCGGCTGGCCTCTTCGAGAAAAAAATCGAACGGATTGATGGTGACCATGCGCGCCACCACCTCCACATCGACCGACAACTCCCGACTGCGCTCCGGAAAGACCACCCGCGCCAGAAAATTGCCAAAGGGATCCTGTTGCCAGTTGATGAAATGGCTTTCAGGCTGGATCTTCAAGCTGTAAGACTCGATCGGTGTGCGACAATGCGGCGCCGGACGCAAACGAAACTGATGCGGAGAGAGGGCAACAAGCCGGTCAAAGCGGTAAACGGTCCGATGCCGGAGGGCAACACGAATGGTCATGGGAATCCCTTTCGCACTGGTTCAGGGTTAGCCTTTGAGTCTTTCCCAGTTGAACGGGGGAAGCCCGCGGAAAATACGCTCCAATCCCCGGTGCCAGTGTTTGCACAGGGAGAGCAGATAGGCATTGTCTTGTCCCAGGCGCACCTGGGTACCGCCATCGATGTGGTCGCGATGCAATCTGAGCAGATCGATGGGCGGGCCGACCGTCAGATTGGAACGCATGGTCGAATCCAGGGAGACCAGAACGCAGCGCGTTGCATCGTCCATGGACATCTCGGCATGGACAATGCGATCAAGGATGGGTTTACCATATTTGGTCTCGCCAATCTGGAGAAAAGGGTGATAGGGAGAAGGCGTGATATGGTTGCCCTCGGGATAGATCAAAAACATGGCATGACGCGCCGTGCCAATCTGCCCGGCGAGGATGAAGGTGGCCTCGAAGCGGGCCTTGGAGTCCTGCCGGGAGTCGGAGCGCTCTTGCACGTCGAGGTTGACCGAACCAACGTAGTCCGCCGCCGCGTACATATCCACCACCGTGCGCAGACTGGTTTTGCACTCCGGATTTTCGCTGTCGAGAAAGAGGCGATGCACCACCCCCTGCGTCGTAGCCAGGTTGCCCGACGACAGCAGGACAAACTGGCGCTCCCCCTTCCAGACAAAGGTGAACATTTTCGGGTAGGAACCCACCTGATCAACGCCTGCGTTGGTGCGTGAGTCAGAAGCGAGTATCATCCCCTCGTTCAGTTGAATACCGACACAATAGGTCATAACGCCTCGTCATATCCGGCTGTGGAGATTCAGGAGTTGGGCATAAAAGAGGTTTTGGAACCAGGGTACCAGGAGGATTCCGGGGGTGAAGGTCACCTGCAACCCCACTGGCGCAAATTTTTTGATTTTCTCTATGCCGGTGGTCCCGAGCTGCCGCAGCGCCTCGAAGAAGACGCCAGGCGTCTGTTGCGTGAATCCGGTGCCACCTACAACATGCGCCTGGGGCAGGTGAGCCGCCGCCACATCTGGCCCCTGGATCCCCTGCCGCTCATCGTCGCCGCCGACGACTGGGAGCGACTCTCCGCCGGTTTGATGCAGCGTCACCGCCTGCTGACTCTGTTGTTGCAGGATCTCTACGGTCCCCGCGACTGCATCCACGACGGCATCCTGCCCGCCGAGGTGGTTTACGGCTGGCCCGGCTATCTGTTGGCTGCTCATGGTCATGTGCCGGGGGGGATCCCACCTCTGCCGTTCTATGCCGCCGATGTGGGCCGCGATCCAGCGGGGCGCTTTCTGGTTCTTTCGGATCGTACCCAGGCCCCTTCCGGGCATGGCTATGTCCTGCAAAACCGGCGCGTGATGGGGCGTCTGTACGCCAGCACGGGTCAACTGACCCATATTCCCCCCCTGCTGCCCTTTTTCCGCACCATGCGCTCGGATCTGGTCTCCCTGACGCCCTTTTCCAAACAGGAGGCGCATGTGGTCCTCCTGACACCGGGGCCTGGCTACGAAACCCACTATGAACACACCCTGCTCGCCCATTTTCTCGGTTTGACCCTGGCGCAGGGGGATGATCTGGCGGTGCGCAATGGCCGGTTGTGGCTGAAAACCCTGGATGGCCTGATGCCGGTCGAAGTGGTCCTGCGGCGGGTGGACGAGGCCTGGTGCGACCCGCTGGAGCTGCGCGAGGACTCCCTGCTCGGCGTGGTGGGATTGGCGCAGGTCGCCCGGTCGGGACGCCTGGCCATGGCCAATACCCTGGGCAGCGGTCTCCTGGAAAATCTGGCCCTGCATGCCTATCTGCCCCGCCTGGCAGCCTATTTTCTGGGCACCTCCCTGCTGCTGGAGAGTCCCCGCACCTGGTGGCTGGGTGATCCAGGCCAACGCACCGAAACGCTGGAGCGCTGGCACGACCTGACCATCCTGCCCCTGGCCTGCGACCCCGCCTTTCCCATCACCGGCAACGGCGCCAATCCCCCGATAGAACGGGAACAGGCCATGGCAGCACCGCATCGTTATATCGCCAGGGAGCGCTTCATCCCCTCCCGGGCACCCTGCATTCGCTCGGGCCAGCTCTGCCACCGACCCATCCTGATACGGGCCTATGTCACCGGCGATGGCCAGCATGTCCGGGTGATGCCCGGTGGCCTGGCCCGCGTCGCCGCCGAGGTGGAGGGTTGTCTGGCCTTTTCTCCCAACCACGGGGGGGTTGCCAAGGATATCTGGATCGTCTCCACACAACCCTTGGAGAGTCCCCACGAAACCCTGGTCACTACGCCCATCCTGGATCCGGCTCCGCTGGTCGGGGTTCCCAGCCGCGTGGCGGAAAACCTCTTCTGGATTGGCCGCTATGCCGAACGCGCCGAGGGGATCATCCGCCTGTTTCGCGAATTCATGGCCATCGAAACGGAAGAGAACTCCCTGTCGCACCACCAGCGCACCCTCTGCCGGCGTCTTCTTCTGGTCGCACTGACCCATGTGACGACCATCTATCCTGGATTTGTCGGCAAGGAGAGGGAGTATATCCTCGACGAACCCTTCGCCGAGCTGCTCTCGATGCTCCTCAATGCCGAGCGGGTCGGCACCCTGGCCTTTTCGGTGCGGGCGATGATTCAGGCGGCCTTTTCGGTGCGGGATCGCCTCTCGACCGACACCTGGGAGGTGTTGGATGGCATCGCCGAGGCCCTCGACTCTCTGCGCGGTCGAACACACCGCAACCTCGGCGGCATGTTTTGGGAGACCGGCCCCCTGCTCCGGGGGCTGACCGCCTTCTCCGGCCTGACCTGGGAGAACATGAACCGCGACCTGGGCTGGCGTTTTCTCGACCTGGGCCGACGCCTGGAGCGCAGCATGTTTCTGGCGCAAATCCTGGAGACCACCCTGGCCGAGCCGGTCGAAGAGAGTGGCGAAACGGCCATTCTGGAGCGTTTGTTGACCATCAACGACAGTCTCACCACCTTTCGCATGCAGTTTCGTGCGGCCATGGAACTCCCCATGGTGCTGGAAAAACTGCTCCAGGACGACACCGATCCGCGCTCTCTGGTCTTTCAATTGACCCTGATGGAGACCCACGCCGCAGCCATTCCCCGGGGTCCGGAGCAGAATCTTTATCGTACCCACCTGGGGCGGGTGGTGTTCGAGACGCTGGCTGCCGTGCGTCTGGCCGACCCCACACGACTGGCCAGCACCACACCTCCCGCCGGTCGACGCGAACACCTGGTCGATTTGACAGGTCGTATCCGGAAACTGTTGCCCCTTTTCTCCGAAACGGCCTCCAACAGCTATTTTCGGCATGCCGACCCTCCCCACCATCTGTTCAGGGCCAGCAGGATTCCCAAGTGATGGACTATCGTATCATTCACACCACCCGTTACAGCTATGGCGAGCCGGTGACGATCGGCCACAATCGTGTCCATCTCAAGCCGATGGATCTCCCCTGGCAGCGCTGTCACCGCTTTGAACTGGCCGTGCAACCAAGGCCTTCGATGTTGCAGGAGTTTACCGATTTTTTCGGCAACACCGTCGACTACTTCGAGATCCTGGAGTCGCATCGGGAGCTGGAGGTCAAGAGTACGAGCTTTGTCACCCGGACCCTTCCCTTCATCCCCGAACCCTATGCCACGCCCCCCTGGGAGAGCGGATCTCTGGGCAGGGTGGAGACCAACGCCGAGGTCCATCGGCATGCCATTTTTGCCCTGGAGTCGCCCATGGTGCCGCGAACCCCCCACCTGGCTGATTTCGCCCGCCCCGACTTTCCTCCGGGTCGCCCCCTCGTCGAGGCCGTGTTGGCCCTCACGCAACGCATCTACAGGGGGTTCAGATATCAGCCTGGCAGCACCACGGTCGCAACCCCTGTGGACCAGGTTCTGGAACAACAATGCGGTGTCTGTCAGGATTTCGCTCATCTGGCCCTGGGTGCCCTGCGCTCGCTCGGGCTGTGTGCCCGCTATGTGAGTGGCTATCTGGAGACGGATCCCCCCCCGGGTATGGCGCGTCTGGAGGGGGCAGATGCTTCCCATGCCTGGTTTGCCGTTTTTGTCCCGGGCCTGGGTTGGGTGGACTTTGACCCGACCAACGGCATCATCCCTGCCCGGCGCCACATCACGGTGGCCGTGGGCAGGGACTACACCGACATTCCGCCGGTCAAGGGGGTGGTGCTGGGCGGTCGTGATCATGTCTTGAGCGTCGCTGTCGATGTCCTGCGTGTGGGGACCACCCCCCCCTGAAGAGCCTGCATTCACCCCGGTCAGGCCGACTGGGTCTGCGCGGAGAGGCCAGATCCCTCCGGCGGGGTGGGAGGCGCGTTGAAATAAACCCGGCCGATGCTCTCATGCAGGTTGCCCAGATGAATTTGCAGCCTGTCCAGAAATTCGTGCAGTTTCTCCCCTTCCGCCAGCCCTTTGACGTCGGCCAGGTAGAGATCCTCCTCGATGGCATTGATGACCTGTTGGGCGGTGGTGTCGAGGCACAGGCTTTTCAGGCAGGCCGTCACCCCATTGATACAATAGCGAAACGTGCGCGGAAACAGGGAGTCCTTGAGCAGAAAGGCCAGAACCTCCGGTCCGCGCACACGTGGCTCCACCCGGCGCCGATACATCTGGTCACCGGAGAGGGAACGCAACACGGTCAGCCAGACGGCGTTGCGCAGAGGCAGATCCATCTTGACCCAGCTCTCCAGCATGCCGGCCCCGCGTACATCGAGGATGCGGGTGATCATGTCGGCCCGTTCCAGGTAACGCCCCAGACGAAACATGTGAAAGGCATCATCACGACACATGGTGCTGTCCAACAGTCCGGTCATTTTCAGGCATGCGTCGATGATACCCTCCAGGAAGGCATGCCGCTGGGCAGCCGTGATCTCTTTGTGCAATTCATCCTGGGTGCGCATGGTAAAGCCGTTGAGACTCTCCCAGGCCTCCCGGGGAAAGACCTCCCGGGTGCTGCGCATGTTCTCGCGCGCCATGCGCAGCGACGACAGGATGGAGCTGGGATTTTTCCGCTGGGCAATCAAAAATTGCACCACGTTGGTTTCGTTGATGTCGGTGTAGAGCTGCGCGTAGCTCTCCCTGCTGCCGGTGATGGCAATCAACTGGAACCAATCCAGGGGTCGGACATGACTGATGGGCGCGATGTCCAGCATCGTCTGGTTGGTGGCGATCACGAGGCGGGCGGAACCCTCCACCCTCTCCAGATAGCGCGCCATCCAATAGATGTTCTCTGCGACCCTCGAAAGCATTATGCCCTCCTCTCTTCCAGAACCCAGGTATCCTTGCTGCCCCCCCCCTGCGAGGAGTTGACCACATAGGAGCCCCGGCGCAACGCCACCCGGGTCAATCCCCCCGGGGTGACATAGGACTTGCGGCCACTCAGGATGAAGGGGCGCAAATCCATGTGCCGTGGCTCCAGACGGTTCTCCACCAGGGTGGGCGCCGTCGAGGGGGTCAGGGTTTGCTGACCGATATAGTTTCTCGGGTTGGCCTGAATGCGTGCCGCAAAGGTGGTGCGTTCCGCCGAAGTGGCATGCAACCCCATGAGCATGCCATAACCACCCGATTCATTGGCCGGTTTGACGACCAGCTTGTCCAGATTGGCCAGGACATGCTGCCGCTCCTGGGGAATGTGACACCGCCAGGTGGGCACGTTGGGGATGATGGGATCCTCGGCCAGATAGTAGCGAATGATCTCCGGCATATAGGAGTAGACCACCTTGTCATCCGCGACGCCGGTGCCCGGGGCGTTGGCCAGGGCCACCTCGCCTTTGCGCCAAGAGTTGATGATCCCCGGAATGCCCAGCGCCGAATCGGACCGGAACACCTGCGGATCGATGAACTGGTCATCGATGCGGCGATAGATGACGTCGACGAGGTCCAGACCATGGATCGTCTTCATATACACCCGGTCATCGTCGCCGACGGTCAGATCGCGAGACTCGACCAGGGGCACCCCCATCTGTTGCGCCAGATAGGCATGCTCGAAATAGGCGGAGTTGTAGATGCCTGGCGTCAGCACGACCACGCTCGCCTTGTCGTCGGGACGCGGGGTCAATGAGGCCAACAACTCGTAGAGCTGGCAGGGATAATCATCGACCGGACGAATGCTGTGGTCGCGGAACAGTTCTGGAAAGACCCGCTTGGTCAGCATGCGGTTTTCCAGCATGTAGGAGACCCCGGATGGAACACGCAGATTGTCCTCCAGGACATACATGGTACCATCGCGATCGCGCAGCAGATCGCTGCCGCACAGGTGCGCCCAAATGCCATATTTGGGGCGCACACCCGCCAGCGGCGCCAGATAGTTCACCGACTCGGCCAGCACCTCCTCCGGAAACCGATTGTCCTTGATGATTTTCCGATCGTTGTACAGGTCGTCGATGAAGGCGTTCAGGGCCTGCGCACGCTGGATCAACCCCTGCTCCAGGCGCGCCCACTCGCGGGCATCGATGCAGCGGGGAATGATGTCAAACGGCCAGGCACGATCAATATTCTCCCCCTCGGAGTAGACCGTGAAGGTAATACCCAGGTTGCGAATCGCCACTTCCGCAGCGCTCTGTCGACGATGCAGCTCCTCGATGCCAAGATTCTCGATAAAGGGCATCAAGGATTGCTGATGGCCATGTTTGTTTCTGTCCTGCATGACCAATTCGTCAAAGACACCCGTAGCCTTGTAAAAAGTCGTCTCAGTATTGGGCAGAGCATAGGCGTTCATATTGGCCTCACCGTGTTGAATGACATGCTGGCGTGTGATCTTTTTTTGATCAGAATATGCCCGATAAAGCGGCATACTGACCGCCGTGGCACCCGAAACTGCTTAAAATACGTCGCAACAGGTGCCATCTGTACAAACAAAGGCAATCCGTGGGCCAATACAGATTGTGTCGCCTGACATGTTACGAATCAACACAATTGAAAAACAAGAAAACTGTTATAGGTCTATTGATTTTTTCTGGCAATCATGGCACAGTCGGGCAGGGTATATGGTTTAATGATACAACAGGAGGGAACTGTTTCCATGTCCAAAGCATTGCGATATTTGGCCGGTGTGCGTCCGGATGCTGCCGGAAATCTGATGGGCTTTTACAAACACAGCGTCCAGGCCTTGGATGACAAGACCCGGCATTTGATCCAGATTGTCACCAAGGTGGCCGTGGGGACCGAGCGCGGATTGCGCCAATATGCTCCCAAGGCTCTCAAGTCCGGGGCCTCCAAAGAGGAGATCCTGGATGCCGTTTTAATGGCCTTCCCTGCCTCCGGATTGAACAAGATGCTCGACGCCATCGACGTTTTGAACGATCTGGACCTGCTGCCGCCCCTGCCAGCCGCAGAGGCAGCTCCTCCCCCCGAAACCCCTGTCCTCGGATCTCTGGCCGATTTTCCCGAACACAAAATGCAGTGTGTCCATCGACAGGGTGGCGATCTGATCGTTTACCGTACAGGTCCGGAGTCGGTACGGGTCTATGCCAGCCGCTGCCCCCACGCCAAGGCCTCGTTGTGCAAGGGGGTGGATCACGGCTCCTCGGTCGAATGCCGGGTACACAACTGGCAATTTGATCTGGCGTCGGGGCAGTGTCTGGGGCCTGATCCCGTGGATAGGGCAGGGTTGACCCCCGTAGCCGCTGCTGTCCGTGACGGACAGGTGGTCCTCACGCTCTGACGGCCATCACCCGTTGCCACCATCGGCTTGCCCCCCAAAAAAAATCCCCTCCTCCCGCAGAGGGAGGAGGGGAAACAAGCTCGCGAACAAAAAACCTATCGCTTACGTCTCAGTGGGAGGCTCCACCGGGTTTCTTGGCATCGTTCTTGCCGTCAGCAGGGGCGGGCTTGCCGGGAGCAGCGGGCTTGCCGGGAGCGGCGGGGGCGTGTTTGGCAGCTTCACCAGCGGCATGTTTGGCTGCATCGACGGCATGTTTGGCATCAGCCGGAGCGGGGTGTTTGGCCTCTTCGGCCTGGACGGCAGTGACACCCAGGGTGAAAGCAGCTGCACCGGCCAACAATGCCATCCTGACCATACCATTCATCTTCATTTGAATCTCCGTTGAATCGAATTCGAGTTGAAAAAGTGACGTTCTCAATCCAAGAGCGGTCCTGTTCCAAAAACTTCGGCTCGCATGGTACAATTTCACCCTTGATTTGTCCATGAGTCACAACCAGGCCTGAAAAGGTTTGCGATCAGAGAAAAAAATGTTCTCGTCCACAGACTCCGATTCTCCCCATGACCAAAGAACTATTGCAAAAACAACTATCTTTTCATGGATTATCTCTGCGAGGATGGTTCTCGCCGCAGCCGGATGAAGTCCTGCCTGCCGTGCGCGGAAAACAGCCGACAACGGTCGTTCTGGTGGGAAACACGGGCGGCTCGGCGTGGCAACCATTCTCTTCATCCCCGGAAGCGATGGGAAAACATCACCCTTTCGATGCCTGGACACGCCGTATCCTGGAGCAGGTGGCAACAGATTTTTCATGTGCTGTTTGTTTTCCCTTTACAGGCCCCCCCTTTTTGCCGTTTCCTACCTGGGCACGGAGGGCGGAAGGGGTGTATGATTCTCCCCTGGGTATTCTTGTGCATCCCCGGTTTGGCCTGTGGCATGCCTACAGAGGCGCTTTTTTGCTGGCAGAGGCCTGGCCACCGCCCAACAGCCGTCCGGACCATGGTCATCCTTGTGCCGGTTGTCAGGGTCGGCCTTGTCTCCGGTCCTGTCCTGTGGGAGCCTTCACAGGTTCCTCGTACCGGGTGGCGTCGTGCCAGGAGTACTTGCACTCGGTCATGGGTCGCGCCTGCCTGGAGGGGGGGTGTCTTGCCCGTCACGCCTGTCCGCTGGCTCGGGATGCCGTTTACCCTCTGGCGCAGATTCGGTTTCACATGCAGGCTTTTTTATCATGTAAAATCGCGTAGTGGTTCTCAGAAAAATGAACCCTTTGCAGCTGGATCCGGATCGGTGCTTCGACTCGTACAAATAATACTGTTCCTGACCCTATACAAAGGTAATGTTATAGTGCTTCCCCATGATCGTTCATAGTTATTCTCCATGATTATACTGCATGCCGGCTTTCTTGAAGGACATTTTCTTCTCTGGGGGGAAACACCTCTCGCGACGACCGCTCCAGGAAAAAGGCAGCGTCAACCCAAAACCGGCAGTGGTGCGACAACCCAACCATCCCCCTTCGACGGTGGTCGGGAAGGATTGCGACACAGCTTTGATCGCGTGGGATTGGCAATCCCCATCGACAAAAACCGTTCCGGCTGGGTTGAAATCTGGTTGCCGACCCGCGAAGGGAGACCTGTCCCCTCCAGCGGTATGATCGCCATGTCACCCGCGAGCGATGCCCAGGTGGTTCTCGCTCCCTGGACTGTGACCGCCTTCGCCATGAATCCCGATGAAACCTTGCACCTGCTCTGCAAGTGCATGGGAAAAGAGATGCTGGCACCTGGCATCGTGGTCGGGGAGGATCTCATGTTTTGGAGTGCCGCATTCCGGCTGACCAGCTCTCTGGTGGCACGGGAGCGTTTTCTGCCCGGCCTGGCCAGGGAAGGCGACGAGTTGTCCGCGCGTTGGACCCCCTGTCTGACCGAGATCGACGCCATCCGCATGCGTGATCTGGCCGAAGCGATGCCAGCCGCAGCCCGCGCCTTCACCTTCGATGGCGGCCACCAACCCGCCGTGGCACCCATTCATGTACTGGATGCGTTTGTTCGCTGGTCGGTCGATCATCTCTTGCGCATCGCCACCTTGCGTGAATCCCGGGGCGTTCGCCACAAACAAACCCAGAATCCAACCATCCACGATCGCTGGATGCACGCCCTGCGCAGCGTCAATACTTTTCTGAAGGGGCAAAAAACCGATCTGGAAACCTTCACCGAGCAGGTGCGTCGCTGGCTGCTGCCGGTGACCATCACCACCAACGCTCCGTTCCGGCTCTGCTTTCGCCTCGATGAGCCAGGCGACGACGCCTCCCCCTGGCGCGTCACCTATCTGCTGCGTTCGGTGGCGGACCCCTCGTTGCAGGTTCTGGTCGAACGTGCCTGGCATGTCAGTAAACGACAAGCCAGATCCCTGTTCGGCACGGCGGATTTTGACGTGCGCGCCTACCTTCTGGCCGCTCTGGGCGATGCGGCGCGCCTGGACCCGCTCATCGAAGAGAGCCTGCGCTACGACGCCCCCACCGGCTTTGAACTCGACATCGAAGGTGCCCTGCGCTTTCTCACGGAGACGGCCTGCCTGTTGGAAGAGAATGGTTTTGGCATCCTGCTCCCGGCCTGGTGGTCACGCTCGGGGACCCAATCCCGCCTGGAAATTCGCGCCCGGGTCGACAGCCCGACCTTTCAGACTCCCAGCGGCATCTCGATGGATGACCTGGTTCATTTCCAATGGGATGTGGCCTTGGGCGGGGAGAATATCACCTTCGACGAGCTGCGCGATCTGGCCCGCATGAAGTCTCATCTGGTCCGGGTGCGTGGTCAGTGGATCCTGGTCGACAATCGGGAAATTCAAAAAGCCCATCAATTCCTCCTGCGCCGCGAAGGGGGTGAGGTCCGGGTGCGCGACATCGTCCGGCTGGCCATCGGCGCCGAAGATGTCTCGGCATCCATTCCCATGGCCGGTGTCACCGCCAGCGGCTGGCTCGGCGATCTCCTGGACAAATTGATCGGCAATCGCCCCCTCGATCTCCCTCCGCCACCCACCGGCTTCCATGGCGAGCTGAGACCCTACCAGCACAGAGGATTCGCCTGGCTGGATTTTTTGCTCGGCATCGGCTTTGGCGCCTGTCTGGCCGACGACATGGGTCTGGGTAAAACCATCCAGGCCCTGGCCCTGATCGCCCGCCGCTGGGAGGCTGGCAACCGCAAGCCCATCCTCCTGGTGTGCCCCACCTCGGTGATCGGCAACTGGCAGCGGGAGGCCAGTCGTTTCACGCCGGATCTGCCGGTCATGGTCCATCATGGCACCACCCGCAAGCGCGGCGATGCCTTGCAGGAAGAGGTACAAAATCAGGCGATTGTTCTTTCCAGCTACAGCCTGCTCTCCCGGGATCTGGACACCCTTCTGGAGATCCCCTGGTATGGCATCATCCTCGACGAAGCCCAGAACATCAAAAACCCCGATACCAAACAAGCCCAGGCGGCACGCTCCCTGCTCTCCGAATTTCGCATCGCCATGACCGGCACCCCGGTGGAGAACAATGTCGGCGACCTGTGGGCCATCATGGAGTTTCTCAATACAGGTCTGTTGGGAACCCAGGCCACCTTTCGGGACTCTTTCCTGATGCCTATTCAGGCCGGTCGCGATGCCCCGGCCACCCAACGCCTCAAACGCATCACCTCCCCCTTCATCCTGCGCCGCCTCAAAACCGATCGGGAGATCGTGCCGGATCTACCAGAAAAAATGGAAATGAAGGTGTTTTGCAACTTGACCCGTGAACAGGCCTCCCTGTACGGCGCCGTGGTCGAGGATATGACCCGGCAACTGAAAGAGGCCACCGGCATCCAACGCAAAGGAGTGATCCTGGGAACGCTCTCCAAACTGAAACAGGTGTGCAACCACCCGGCCCAGTTCATGAAGGACAACTCGACCATTCCAGGACGTTCCGGCAAGGTGGCCCGTCTGGAAGAGATGCTGGAAGAGGTTCTCGGCATCCGGGAAAGGGCACTGATCTTTACCCAGTTTGCCACCATGGGCACCCTGCTCAAGGCGCACCTCGAAGAACGCTTTGGTCGCGAGGTTCTCTTTCTGCATGGCGCCATCAGAAAAAAGGATCGGGACGGCCTTGTGGAGCGTTTCCAAAACCATGAAGGAGGACCATCCTTGTTCATCCTCTCCCTCAAGGCGGGCGGGACCGGCCTCAACCTCACCCAGGCCAACCATGTGTTTCACTTTGATCGGTGGTGGAACCCGGCTGTGGAGAACCAGGCCACGGATCGAGCCTTCCGCATTGGCCAGACGCGCCGCGTCCAGGTCCACAAATTCCTCTGTGTGGGCACCCTGGAAGAGAAAATCGACGACATGATCGAACGCAAGAAAAGCACGGCTGAAGATGTGATCGGTACCGGCGAAAACTGGCTGACCGAGATGTCCACCGATCAGTTGCAGGAACTCTTTGCCCTGCGCCAGGAAGCCCTGGGAGTGGAGGAGACATAATGGCCCGTCGCTGGCAACGTGAATGGTTTCGCAAATCGGTCCCTCTGGCAGCCATCGGCGGCATCAGGGCCGCCTCCAAAGGGAGCGATTTCGGCAAAAACTGGTGGGCCAAACGCTGGAACGAAACCCTGGAACGCTTCTCCATGGGGTCTCGCCTGGTCCGGGGCCGCACCTACGCCCGCAACGGGCAGGTTCTCTCCATCGATGTCGCCCCGGGAGAGGTTCTTTCCACGGTGCAAGGCTCCCGCCACCAACCCTACGATGTCATGATTCGTCTGCGCAGACTCAGCACGGAAGACTGGTCGAAGCTGACCAAGACCCTCTCCGGTCAGGCGCGTTACGCCGCCCGTCTGATGGCCGGCGAGATGCCCGAAGACATAGAAAAGGTGTTCCACACCGCCGGACTCTCTCTCTTCCCCGCCGATCCCCGCGATCTGATGACCAAATGCTCCTGCCCCGACTGGTCCAACCCCTGCAAGCATGTCGCAGCGGTTTTTTATCTGTTGGGCGAGGCCTTCGATGCCGATCCTTTTCTGATTTTCCACATCCGGGGCATGGACCGCGAAACCTTTCTGCGCCAACTTGGCGGCACACGGGAGAACAACCCGACCAGCCAGGCCGCACCGGCTCAACCCCCCAATCCCCTCCCGACAGAGGTGGATCCCTTTTGGCGCGGCAAACCCGTCTCCGGTGACCTCTTCGGCGAGGCAACCCTGCCCCCGGTCCATGCCGCCCTCCTGAAAAGATTGGGGTCGCTGCCCTTCTGGCGCGGCAAAAAACCGCTCCTGGAAGAGCTGGAACCCGTCTATCCTTACGCTGCGGTTTTGGGATTGTCACTCCTGGCCGGAGCCTGGTGTGATGACCCGGC
Organism: Magnetococcales bacterium; assembly: GCA_015229045.1. Next base: position 123,023 of record JADGCJ010000001.1, on the reverse strand, counting down.
AATACCCAAAAAAACGGTCAACGATCAGGAAAAGAAGCACTCCACCTCAAAAAAGTCCTCCTCCAGCCGAAAAAATTGAAAAACGCGATGCAAACCCCGCCTGTGGTCGAAGCGGAAGTGGCTCCCTGAAATGATGGTCGGCGGTGTCAGGTTGATCTGCTCGTAGGAGACGGAGAGGCCGGTCTGGACTTCACCAGCCATCATGTTGGCCAACTCACCGAAGGCATCTTTGGCCTGTTCATTGAAATCGACAAAGGACTCGTCAGCCAGATCCATGGCCAACCGAATCGCCATGGTACGCGAACAAATCAAAATAAGCCCCCCCTCGATGACACCATTGAAACCAATCAAGGCTGCCACTTTCGAAGGGGAACCGCCATGCTCTTCCGGGTTTGCGTGCAGTATGGTTTGTTCCAAAACAGGCTTCGACCTCATCATGCTGCCAAAAATATTCTGGACCCCGCGCACAATGAACTCCGCCATCTGTTCCTTCAGTATCGAGATATCGACAGTATCCACCGAGAGCAACGTATTGTTTCTTATCTCTTCCAATATTAATTTTGGATTTTCGGCATGTTTCAACAACAATCTTTGGAAAGCACTGAAGCGTTCAATATCGACACCCAAAAGACGAACACCAACACCATTGTCATCCTGACGCACGATCACCGCTTGAAATTCAATCATATGCGGAGAAATTTCCGGTCTCTCCTCAGTCTCCTCACGCAAAATCAATCTGAGAGGGGTACGACAGCCAATAAATTGCGCATCGATGGGAACATTGTCCAGCAGGGCACCAACCAAAGAGAGATTGATCGAATGGAGCTTGATGACCGAACCCGGCGGAAGATCCAGTTCTGCCATCAGTTGCAGAGGAATGCGCGTATGGTGACGTCTTTCCATGGTGATTCTCTCCCGAGCAGCTGCCTGACATTGCCCCAACGAATCTCTCGAACGCTTAACGCAAAATATGCACCAAGGTTTGACCATCCACGCGCCCCAGGGCGTGTCCAGCAACGACGGTGATCGATTCGGCCTGCCCGTTCAGCGCGGCAACATGGCGCAAATCCTGGCTCCAGGCAGGCACTGTCATATCACCGGACAGGGCCGTATCCTCTTTTCGGACCACGGAGACATACCTGGCCCGTGGATGACGCCGATGGTTGAGCCGATACAAAAAGTTGCCGGGTTGCTCCCTGACCAGGTCAGCGTAGAGGCGTTGGGAGCGGTTCAGGGTATCGGCCCCGAACATGGGAGCGATCATGCCCAGGGGAGTGCTGCCGACCATCAAGGCAACCTCGGCCTTGTCGGTCCCCAGATGCGGCGCAGCGATGGTGACAAGAAGCTGAATATCCAGAGCGGGATGCAAAACCATCAGCAAACGCGCCACGACTCCACCAGCGGAGTGCCCCACCAGAATGCGTTTTTCCCCCGGATGTTTGGCAAAGATACGATCGACAATCAGCTTGAGCAGTCTGGCCTGCAAATCGACAGGAGCCTCGGAGGGAAGATCGGCTCGATAGAAAGTCGGGTGCCCCGGAGCAGGTATCTGGACCCGCTCCTGAATCAAACCACCCTCGGTCGAAACCCCTCCTCCATCCCACCAGCCTGCCGTTTGCAGGGCAGCCGTGATGCCGCTCTGGTCCCAGGATTTGTCGTCGCTGAAATAGCCGTGGACCAGGACCATGACATCAGCCCGGGCAGGCAGGGCACACCCCAGCAACCCCACCCACACGACCCCGATCATCCAGCTTTTTTTTTGAGACGTTTTTGTCCTGGGCCACCTTGTTTCGTATGTATCCATCCCCCTTTCCCCCCCTACCCGGCGTTCATGGTGGTGATTGCGCCTCGCGCCCGGGATCCCGGTGCTGGGATCCCCGAAAAAAATCTCCCAACAAGCCGGCCACATCGTCGGCCTTTTCCAGAAAAAAGAGGTGATCGGTCTCCGGAATGAAATGGAGTTTTGCCCCGGGAATTTTTTTCACCAGCAGGTGGGCATTTTCCGGTGGCACCAGAATGTCCTTGTCCCCCGACATCACCAGGACCGGGCAGTCGATCTGTTCCAGAGGCAGAGGTTGTTTCATGAAACTGGCAACCGCACTATATTGGAGGAATACCTCTGCCGGATTTTCCGGCAGCGTGGTGCGCATCTGGATCAGATAGTCATAAATGGTCTGATAGCGCGCATGGAGAAACGGAACCAGCGAGGCATCCAGGGCCAGACGGGCACGCGCCAGGGGATCCAGGGTGTAGATGGCACGCAGTTGATCTTCCGGCATCAGCGGAAAATGGTTCTCGAAATCCGGTCCGCTGGAGGTGGTACACAGCAGAGCCAGAGCCGCAACCCGCTCCGGGGCGGTCAGGGTGAGAATCTGGGCGATGAACCCCCCCATGCTCAGGCCGATCACGCCAAAGCGTTCGTGGCCAAGATCATCCATCACCTGCAGAGCATCCTGGGCCAGATCAGCGACAGAGTACGGCCCCGGACTGGGCGGCGAGCGCCCCATGCCCCGGTTGTCGGGCATGATGACCTCGAACGCAATGGAAAGACCTTCGGCCATCTTGGTGAAGACCCAGTTGGCGCTGCCAAATCCGGGCAGGCAGATCAAGGGAAACCCCTTGCCGACCGCCACCACATGATTTTTGAACGGGGACCGTCTCGACTTCTGTTCCATGCCTGTTGCCCTCTGCCGACCTGACCAACGCACACCCTTCCCTGACAGCACGGACCCATCCTAAGCCGTCAGAGGTTTTTTTTCAACAGGTTATCCAAACCCGGCAGGGCAATCGCATTTGAAATTGGCATGCTTGAAAAATCGGACCTTGAACCGCGTTTATTTTGAAATACGTCGTTTTTTGTGATCGGGAAAAAGGGGTGACATGAAAGACTTCATTGGGGATCCGCCCCAAACCCCGCAAGGGATCTGCCCTTGACCCGTCCGGTCGCCAGCCCCCTGAACCCCGATTCGTTGCCGGGTGCTGATATGGTTACGTTATCTCTCGTGAACAGTCAGGTTTTATCCCCTTCCAAAACCTGACTCAAGAACCAGTCGAAGGTATGGGCGAGAAAGGGAACAGCATCCAACAGGCGGTGATCGCTGTCGATCATGTGCAAAGTGGCTTTGTGTTTCTGGGCAAAGCGCACCGAATTGGCCGGAGGCACGACATCATCTCGCCAGCCATGCACAGCCACGGTGATGCGTGCGTGTGGCTTGGGATCCTGGTCGGCATAGTCCCAAAGATACAGGGCCGGTGACATGAGAAACAGGCCGTCCGGACGCAATTTTTGCGAGGCCACAATCGACAGGTAGGCACCCATGCTCGACCCCACCAGAACCAGGTGACGAGCTGCGGTCGGGGCAAGTTCCAGGAGCTTTTCCACTCTCTGGTCGGGATCGACGATCCCCGTGTAGTCCGGACTCTCCACATGAAAGCCGCGCAGGCGAGCCACCTCAGCCAGACGCTCGATTTTTCTGCCCCAAGGAGTGCCTTCCTTGCCGTGGGCGAAATAAACCACATTGTGTTCGTTATCCATCCCGGATCCTTCAAAAGTCAGGGGTTTTTTCAGAGTTCCAGGGTGCATGAACGCCAGACTCCAGCCCCCGTCACGCGCCGATTTTGCCATATCGGCCAGGAAATCTCCAGTTTTCGCCGCGCATGTCCGCCACGACCCCAAGCCTGTCCTTTGGCCGATCAAGCAAAAACAACCATGTTGGCTGTGAAGAGAGACAGGAGCGTTTGGCAAGAGAGATAACCTGTGATAGTCTCTGTCGGAGAGAGGGTGTCCGTAATCAGTGGCCGTATCAGTGGCCGCATCGGCTTGGCCAAACCCCTCGAATGACCTGGCATGTGTTGTGTGCCCGCGTGGCGGAACAGGTAGACGCTACGGACTTAAAATCCGTTGGCCGCGAGGCCGTACCAGTTCAAATCTGGTCGTGGGCACCAATAACGGGGAGTGTCTGTCCCGCCATCGACTCTTTCAAGTTATTGATCAACTCGCATAAGTCAAGAGGACCGTCGTCATGCCCGAGTATCGTTCCCGGAAATCGACTCATGGCCGCAACATGGCTGGAGCACGGGCGCTGTGGCGCGCCACGGGGGTCACCGAAAAAGATTTCGGGAAACCGATCATTGCCGTCGCCAATTCGTTTACGCAATTTGTGCCGGGACATGTGCATCTGCGCGACCTGGGACGCATGGTGGCCGCCGAAATCGAAAAACAGGGGGGAATTGCCAAGGAGTTCAATACCATCGCCATCGACGACGGCATCGCCATGGGCCACGCGGGCATGCTCTACTCCCTGCCCTCGCGCGACCTCATCGCCGACAGCGTCGAATACATGGTCAACGCGCATGCCGCCGACGCCCTGGTGTGCATCTCCAATTGCGACAAGATCACCCCCGGCATGCTCATGGCCGCCTTGCGCCTCGATATTCCCTGCGTTTTTGTCTCCGGCGGCCCCATGGAGGCAGGACGCATGGTCCTGGGCAAGGTGGAAGAAAGCACCAAACGCATCCGCAAACTGGACTTGATCGACTCCATGATCGCCGCCGGAGATCCGGGCGTCTCGGATGCCGACCTGAACATCATGGAACGCTCCTCCTGTCCCACCTGCGGCTCCTGTTCCGGCATGTTCACGGCCAACTCGATGAACTGCCTGGTGGAGGCCCTGGGTCTGGCCCTGCCGGGAAACGGTACCCTGCTCGCCACCCACATGGATCGACGCGAGCTGTTTCTGGAGGCCGGACGCCTCATCGTCTCCATCACCAAACAATACTACGAAACAGACGATGCCAGGGTGTTGCCCCGTTCCATCGCCAGCTTTGCCGCGTTTGAAAACGCCATGTGTCTGGATATTGCCATGGGGGGGTCCACCAATACGGTATTGCACCTCCTGGCAGCGGCCCAGGAAGCCGGAGTTCCGTTCACCATGGCCGATATTGACCGACTCTCGCGCAAGGTTCCCTGTTTGTGCAAGGTGGCGCCGGCCACCGATCGCTACCATGTGGAGGATGTGCATCGTGCCGGCGGGGTGCATGCCATCCTGACCGAATTGGATCGGGGCGGTCTGATCCATCACGACACCCTGACCGTGCGCGGCGTCACCCTGGGCGAGGCGATGCGCACGGAGGATATTCTCTCCGGTCCGAGTGCCAGAATGCGCTATGCGGCGGCCCCGGGCGGCGTGGCCACCTTGGAGCCTTTCAGCCAGGGTACGCGCTGGGAAACCCCCGACCTCGACCGCCAGGGAGGCTGCATCCGGGACATGACCCATGCCTATACCCGCGACGGCGGATTGGCCATTCTCTTCGGCAACATTGCCCGGGAGGGGTGTATCGTCAAAACCGCTGGCGTCGATCCTTCGATCTGGCGTTTTTCCGGCCCGGCGCGCATCTTTTCCAGCCAGGATGCGGCGTGCGAGGCCATCCTGGGTGATCGGATCCAGCCGGGGGATGTGGTCCTGATCCGCTATGAAGGCCCCAAGGGAGGGCCTGGCATGCAGGAGATGCTCTATCCCACCAGTTACATCAAGGCCAAGAATCTCGGCAAGGTGTGCGCCCTGATCACGGATGGACGTTTTTCCGGTGGTACCTCCGGGCTGTCCATCGGTCATGTCTCCCCGGAAGCGGCGGAAGGGGGCGAAATCGCCCTGGTCGAAGAGGGAGATGTCATCGAAATTGATATCCCCGGGCGGGCCATCCATGTCCGGGTGAGCGATGTCCTCTTGCAACAACGACGCGACACCATGCTGGCCAAAGGCAAAAACGCCTTCCGTCCCCACGACCGGGAGCGGGTGGTCTCCCTGGCCCTGCGCACCTATGCGGCACTGGCGACTTCGGCCTCCCGGGGCGCTGTCAGGGATCTCTCCCTGATTGGCCGGGAATAGTATCGACAGGCCAAACTGATCTCCGGCAAGCAGCCAAAAGGCATACCATGCTCATTCCAACCATTCTTTCCGGGGGTGCCGGCACACGTTTGTGGCCCCTGTCCCGGCAAACCTTCCCCAAGCAGTTTCTGAAACTGGCAACGTTGGAGAGGTCGCTGTTCCAATCCGCGCTCTTGCGCCTGGCAGGCATGGACGATGTGGGAGATCCTGTTCTGGTCTGCAACCAAGAACACCGCTTTTTGATCGCCGAGCAGGCACGCGCCATCGGTGTGACTCCGGCGGCCATTCTGCTGGAACCGGCCGGGCGCAACACCGCCCCGGCCACGGTCTGTGCCGCCTTGTTGGCCATGCGTGTCAATGCGGAAGCCGTCCTGCTGGTGCTGCCAGCCGATCATGTCATTCTCGACGAGACCGGCTTTCGTTCGGCGGTCGAAAGAGGGATCCCGGCCACTCGAAATGGCCATCTGGTCACCTTTGGCATCCCTCCCCTGCACCCGGAGACCGGCTTTGGCTACATCCAGGTCGGCGAAGCGATCTCTGCTTCCGGTGTTCATGCGGTCAGCCGGTTTGTGGAAAAACCTGACCTGGCCACGGCGACAAAATATCTGGCAGCTGGCGACTATTGCTGGAACAGCGGCATTTTCATGTTCCGTGCCGACAGCTTTCTCGCCGAGATAGATCATCACGCCCCTGCCATCCTGAAAAGTTGCCGGGTGGCGATCGATCGTGCCACCGCCGATCTGGACTTTTTGCGTCTGGAACCCAAGGCCTTCCTGACATCGCCGCCAATCTCCATCGACTATGCCGTCATGGAGAAGACCGAGCATGCCGTTGTCATTCCCATGGACGTAGGCTGGAATGACCTCGGCTCCTGGACCTCCCTCTGGGAGATGGGCCACAAGGATGCCGACGGCAATGTCGTGAGCGGTGACGTGGCCACCCTGGAGAGCCGGAACTGTTATTTGCGCAGCGAAGGGCGTCTTCTGGCCACCGTCGGGCTGAAGGATCATGTGGTCGTGGAAACGAGCGATGCCGTTCTGGTCGCTCCCCTGGATCGCGCCCAGGACATCAAGGAGATGGTGAGCTGTCTGAACAGGAGTGGCCGCTCCGAACCCCTGATCCATCGGCGGGTGTTCCGTCCCTGGGGCAACTATGAAGTCATCAATGTCGCCGAGCGGTTTCAGGTCAAACGCATCACGGTCAACCCGGGGAAATCGCTCTCCATGCAAATGCACCATCATCGGGCGGAACATTGGGTCATCGTCAAGGGAACGGCCCGGGTCTACAAGGATGACGAAGCCTACCTGTTGGCCGAAGACCAGTCGACCTACATTCCCGTCGGCATGAAACATCGCCTGGAAAACCCGGGGAAGATTCCCCTGGAAGTGATCGAGGTGCAATCAGGCAGCTACCTGAAAGAGGACGATATCGTCCGCTACGACGACGCCTTCAATCGCCGTAACGATGGGTGATTCCCAAGCATGAACAATCTGGTGTGGCGTGGCATCTTTGCCCTGGTTCTGGTCATGGCCATTCTCATGGCCTATCGCCATCGGGAGGCCTTGAACCTGGTCCAGTTGAACGTCTGGGTACAAGGTTGGGGTGTGGCGGGTAAGGTGTTTTTTGTCCTTCTGTATGCCCTGGCCACCACCCTGTTCATGCCGGGATCGATCCTGACTTTGGCCAGTGGTGCCCTGTTCGGCCCCTGGTTGGGAACATCCCTCAGCCTGATCGGGGCTGGCATCGGGTCGGGAACGGCCTTCCTGATCTCCCGCCATCTGGCTGGTGATTGGGTTGCGCGACGCTCGGGAAACATGGCAAAACGTCTACTGGCAGGCGTCGAGGCCGAAGGGTGGCGCTTCGTCGCCTTCGCCCGGTTGATGCCCCTCTTTCCCTTCAATCTGCTCAACTATGCCCTTGGATTGACCCGCATCCGTTTTGATCATTTCCTTCTGACCTCCGTCATTTGCATGATTCCCGGCGCCACGGCCTATGCCTGGCTTGGTTTCGCCGGCAAAGAGGCAGCCAGCGGCGATGCCCATGCGGTGCAAACCGGCCTGTGGGCCTTGGGCCTGCTGGCATTGGCGCTGACCATCCCCCGCTGGATCAGGCGCATCCGTCCAACCTCGAAAGCCGATCTTCAATCCTGACCGGCGCATTCGCTCCCGGCCGTTTATTGACGACAGGCGCCAATCCCTGCCTTGAGGCTACCTGATCGCTGCGGACGGGTTGCTTTCACCCGGAGTCGCGGCGGGTCGCCAGTTTTTGATCAGCTCCTTGGCCTCGGCAATCTGTTTGGGAGTCATTCTTTGTGCAAGGGAGTCGAGCTTGATGGCAGAGCGCTGGTGTCCCTTTGCCGCAGCCAGACCATACCACATGGAGGCCTGAACAAAATCTTCGGGGAGGATCCTGCCAAAGCTGTACACCACACCCATATTGTATTGAGCCTTGGAATTGCCCTGTTCAGCCGCCTTGCGAAACCATTTTTCCGCCTGGACGGGATCCTTGGCGACGCTCTGCCCTCTGTTATACAAAACACCGAGTTTGTATTGGGCCAGCGGGACTCCTTGTTCAGCCGCCTTTTGCAACCACCTGGCTGACTCTTTGTGGCTTTGCGGAACCCCCCGCCCATCGGCATACATAACGCTGAGGTTGTACTGGGCACTGGCGTACCCCTGATCGGCAGCTTTGCGAAACCACTGGACGGCCTCCCCGCCGTCGCGCCTGACACCGCGACCGTTGGCATACATGACGCCCAGGTTGTACTGCGCACAGGCCTGACCCTGTTCAGCCGCCTTGCGAAACCAGCTCACAGCCTCGGCATCACTCTGTTGGACACCCCGACCACTGGCGAGCATCATGCCAAGGAAGAGCTGGGCAGGGGCATGGGTCTGCGCAGACGATTGGCGAAACAACTCGACGGCCTTTTTGTCATCCCGAGCAACACCGCGACCGCTGGCATACATGTAGCCGAGATTGTACTGGGCCACGGCATCGCCGTCGTTGGCTTTCCGGGTGATCTCCTCGACCTCTCCGGCAAGGGCGGACACGGCAAAAATGGAAAAAATCAATGCAGGCAAAAATGCGAACACGCCAGCCAATAAAGGCATCCGTTTCACCACCTTCAAACCCCTCCGGAAAACGCGGAACACCATAGCGCACTGCAAAACTCACCCCGGCACCGGATGATACGCATCGAAACAGCGTTTATCCAGGGGTTATTCCAATCCAGATCAAGCGTCTGCTTCGTTGACTGCCTCACTCACTCCTCGCCGTACCCAACACGTACTGTCTCGTCGCTCACTCGTTGTCGCCTCGCATCCATCTTGATCTGGAATTGGAATTACTCAGCCACGCAGCAACGAAACATCTCTCCGTTTCACCTCATCGAGTGAACAGGTCGCCAGCGACAAACATCCTGCGTTCCACCATCACACGGCCTCCAGCATGCGCCGCGCCGCTTCGCTCAGAAATCCGGACCGAGTCATACCCATCGTTTTGGCAGCGTGATCCACTTTGGTCACCAGGGTATCAGCCATGGAGAGGTTGACCCGGATCCAGCGGCAGGGAACTTCTACCCGAACAAGCATACGTCCAATTGCCACACCGTCGGGATCAGGTGTCACATCGTCCAAAGTGGAAGAGGCAGGCAATTTTTCACCCTTCTGGACCATCAAGTCCAAATGGGCGCTCAGTGCTTCCTCACAATTCGTGGACGCAAGATGCAACGTATCGCCATAGCTGACACAGCCATCCAGATCAGGGAAAACCACCCCATAACCCTCTCCACTGCGGTAAACCAAAGCCGGATAATGCCTGATTTCCATCGAATGCCTCCTGTATTACCTGATTTTCATCTTTGCCTGACGCTCAATGCTCCTGAGTACGGGAAGAGAGAGATCCTTGACCGGATGGGGCACAGTCACGTTGCCAAGTTTGGACGGATGAAGAAATTGATGATGACTGCCAGATACGCGTACTAAAAACCATCCGTTCCTTTTCAATATCTCGATAACCTCCCGACTACTCATGCTTCTGCCCATGACCATCCCTTTCAGCAAACAGTGTTGTGTACAGGATACACAATCTTTCTGGCCTTGTTAAGTGTGATCATGGCAACACTCCCTGGTCGAATCAAACAGGGCAAACACCCGCAAAACACTCTCTTCTGTCCTGAAATTTCTCCCTTGGATGGCTTGAAAATCAATGATATCGTGAACACCATGTTGTCATATTCGGCTGCCTGACCAGGAGAGTGTTCATGTATGCTGTTCACCTGCCGACCGATATGGAAGAAATGTTTCAGTCCATAGCCAAAAAGAGTGGTCGCACCCTTGACGAGTTGGTTCAGGATGCCCTGGGTCGTTTTCTGGTCGAGTGGGAAGATCAACAGGGTGCCCTTGAGAAAGATCTACAGGGTGCCCTTGAGGAGGTAGACCAGCTTCACCAGGAGTTCTTTGAGGTAAACCGGCTCCAGCAGGAGTTCAAGGAGAGCGGCGGAAGGGGGATCCCCTGGAAGCAGGTCAGGGCGGAGTTGGAAAAAAGACGGGAAGATCGACAGGATTTGGACGACGCAAAAAAGGCGCTGGAGAGATACAAAAACAATCCGGACAGCTTCGCAAGCATGGATGCTGTACTCAAAGAGTGCGGGTTGACCAGGAAAGAGCTTGAATGCCCTATTCCGTGATCTGGGACAGGGTTGCTCTGCGACAGCTCCGCAGACTGGATGCAGAAATACAACGGCGCATTCTCCAAAAAGTGCTGAATCTGGAATCCAATCCCAGGCCACCGGGAGTCTTGAGATTAGAAGGAACGTCCGACACTTGGCGTATCCGGGCTGGAAATTATCGAGTTTTGCCCACCAACCCCGCCCCGGACGCATCGACACCCGTGACCGTGACCCGAACCAGTTGACCAACCAGGTCTGGATCGGCAGCGGGGAAAGCCAGAGGGAGAAATCCCCCGGTTTTGCCCTGGGCCAGACCATCGGCCACTGTTTCCACCAACACCTCACCCTCGCTCCCCACCTGTTCCATCAGCGTGGTATGCAAGATCGCCCGTGCTGCCTGCCGCAGGCATTCGGCGCGTTCCCGGAGCTGCTCCGGAGAGACGCGCAGGTGGGACGGAATCCGGGCGGCGGGTGTCCCGGGCCGGTCTGAATAGCGAAAAACATGCGGCAGGGCAATTTTTCCTTCCTGGAGCAGGTCCAGGGTCCGGGCAAAGGCGGCCTCGGTTTCGGTAGGAAAACCGACGATGATGTCCGCACCCAGGACAATCTCCGGGCGACGCTCACGCAGGGTTTCGATGGTGACCAAAAGCTCTTCGCGGGTATAGGGTCGGCGCATGCGCTTGAGGATCAGATTGTCGCCGGATTGCAGGGAGAGATGCAGGTGCGGCGCCAAACGCGGCTGCTCTTGCAGAAGAGTCATGAAGGACAGGTCAAGATCCTGGGGAGCCATCGAGGAGAGCCGCAAGCGGCCCAGATTCGGCAGCTCCAGGAGGTGTTCCACAAGGTGCGACAGGGTGGTTGGATCGACCAGATCACGACCATAGGCACCCAGATTGATGCCGGTCAACACCAACTCCCGAAACCCCTGCGCCAAAAAATGCCGTGCCCAGGCAACAACCTGGTCCGGAGCAGCAGAACGACTCGCGCCGCGCAGGGCAGGAATCACACAAAAGGTGCAACCGGCATCACAGCCGTTTTGGACGTGCAGAAAAGCACGCGCCCGATCCGGCGCCCCTGCGCTTGCCTGCTCGGGATCGGAAAAGAGTTCCCGATCGGCCATGGCAGGGTCCGCAGCAGGCGGAATCGCCGTAAAGAGGCCCTGAAACAGAGACTCCGCCCGGAGGTCGGCAAACCGTATCCCCCCCTGACCCGGATCGACACCCTCCAACAATTCAAAAATACGTTTTTTTTCACCATTGCCCAGGACCAGGGCCACCCCGGGTATACGCGCCAGGGTTTCCGGATCTCTTTGGGCATAGCACCCGGTGACCACAACCCGGGCACCGGGATTGTCGCGCACGGCGCGCCGAATGGCCTGGCGAGCCTGGCGTTCGCTCTCGCCGGTCACCGAGCAGGTGTTGAAGACCACCAAATCAGCCTTTTCACCAGACCGGGCCTGGCGATAGCCTGCCTTCCTCCCCGAACGCAACAACATGTCACTCTCGAACTGATTGACACGGCAACCCAAGGTAACAAAGGCCACTCGCCTGTTCGCCGGTCCGTTTCCATCCTCGTACATTGACGACAATCCCTGCTTTGTTGTAGTTTCCCCGGATCCAGTCAGACAATTTTCAGAAGGATCCGTGCGCCGACAGAAACCATGTATCTATCGCTGCAAAGAGGTCTCTCCCCTTTTGTCCACTCTCTCCTGGACGATCTGGACCGTTTGATCGGCCCCGTCTTTCTGGCCGGAGATGCCCTGCGCGACTCTTTGCGCAACAAAACCCCGCCCGATGAATTGACCCTCCTGGTCTCCCATCCCCTGCCCCATTGCCAGCGCAAGCTCCTGGACGCAGGATATGCCATGGCCGTGATGAGCAACAAGCATAACAGCCTGTTGTTGCCTCTGAAGCGGAAAGAAAATCCCAAAATGGTGGAAATAGACACCTTCCACCATCGGCCGTCGCACCCGGCCACGGTGGCGGAGGATCTCTTTCATCGGGACATCACCGTCAATGCCATGGCGTTTCGTTGGCCGGACGGACCCTTGATCGACCCCTACAATGGACGGGAAGATCTTGAAAACAACCTGATCCGTCTCGTCAATGGCGCCGAGACCCTGCAAGAGGATCCCCTGCGCGCCCTGCGCTTTTTTCGTTTCACCCTGCAACTGGCCGGCAAACCCGATCCGGTTGATCTGAAAAGTTCCGAAGAGACCCTGCCCAGACAGGTGGCCCAGGATCGGGTACGCGCCGAATTCGATCAAATCTTTTCCCTGCTGCTGCGCGACCGATTCTCTCAGGAGATGGTTTATCGTCTGTTTCGTTCTCTCCTGGGCAGGACGCTGTTGCCTGAATTCGCTGCCCTCCAGGAGTGTCCGGAAAACCCGGGCACCCGGCAAAGTGCCTGGGAAAACTCCCTGCGCATGCTCCTCAACATGACCGCTCCGGAAGATGAAGAGGAGGTCTCCTTTCTGGATTTGCGCTGGGCTGCCCTGCTCCACGAGACGGGAAAAGGTGTCTGCGGTGTCAAGGACGCTTCAGGTACGATTACCGGCTACTCAGGAGCGCACGAAGAGACCATGCGCATCAATGCGGAGATTCTCACCCGGCTGCAATTTTCCAAACGTCGACAGCGGCGCATCAATCATATGGTGCAGCATATGGACCTTAAACATGCCCCGACCGAACGTGGCCTGCGCCGGTTGATCGAACAGACCATCCCGGTGGAAGGGCTCTTTCGCCTGCTGCGCGCCAAGAAAGAGGCCATACCCGACCTCTCCCCCGAAGAGAACCTCAAAACGGCAGAGGATTTTGCCCGTTGCATGCGCCGCTGTCATGTGACCCGTGAGGCGATGTTGCGTCTGCGTCCGGTGGATCTGGCCCTGACCGGCGGCGAGATTCTCGACATGGTACGCCTCTCCCCTGGCCCATGGCTGGGGCAGTTGCGCCAACGCCTGGTGGAGTGGGTAGGACAGGATCCCGGCCGCAATCAGCGGGAGCTGTTGATGACCCAGGTTCGGGAGTGGATCTGCCGGGAAGAGGGAAAAATTTAATGGCCCAGAAAATTCTTGTCGTCGATGATGATTCTCATATTCGCTTCATATTTCAGACATTTCTGACCAGTTCCGGCTACCAGGTCGTCACCGCCGAAGATTATGATGTTGCCTTGCGCCATCTGGATGAGGGGGGGTTCGACCTGCTGCTCACGGATATACACATGAGCGGCAAAAGTGGACTCGATCTGCTCAAAGAGGTGCAAAAACGCGGTCCCGGTGGCCCCTACGTCCTGATGATCACCGGCTTTCCCAACCTGGAGACCGTACAGGAGGCCCTGCGCGCCGGTGCCCATGACTATCTGGTCAAACCCATCCTGAAGGAAAACCTGGTGCGCCAGGTCAAATCCGCGCTCGATCATAAAACCATGCGCGATGAACGAGAACGCATTCAACGCCGCCTGACGGCCGTATTCAACAGCGTCAAGGACGCCATCATCACCATCGACGCCAATATGCGCGTCATGGAGTTCAACCAGGCCGCGCAACGGATTTGTGGTTTTACCCACCAGGAGATGGGGCAGCCTCTGAACAGTGAACATCGCCACTGCCATGGCCACTGTCTGGAGGCCTTGAATCGTGTTTTCAAGAACAAGAATCGTGCAGAAATCGTCCGGCTGCAATGCGACAACTCGGTGCGCACGGGCCAGATGGTCGATGTCTCCGCCTCACCTCTGCTGGACGAAACCAGCCAGTTTCTCGGCGCGGTCATGGTGGTGCGCGACGAAACCCGCCTGGCCGCCCTGGAAAAAAATCTCGGTGAACGCCAGGGCTTTCATGGCATCATCGGGCGCAGTCGAAAAATGCAGGAGATCTACTCCCTCATCGAAAATCTGGCCGATGTCGATACTACCGTACTGGTCACCGGCGAAAGCGGCACCGGCAAGGAGCGTATCGCCGATGCCCTGCACAGCAAAGGGGTGCGCCATCGTGGCACCCTGGTCAAGGTCAACTGCTCCGGCCTGTCGGAAACCCTCCTGGAGAGCGAACTCTTTGGCCATGTACGCGGGGCATTTACGGGTGCGGTCAAGGACAAGATAGGGCGCTTTCAACTGGCCGACCATGGCACCATCTTTCTGGACGAAATCGGCGATGTCTCGGCCAGAATGCAGACCCGTCTGCTGCGGGTACTGCAAAACAAGGAGCTGGAGCGCGTCGGCGAGAGTCGTACCGTCTCGATAGATGTGCGCGTGGTGGCAGCCACCAACCAGAACCTGCGCGAAAAAATCGCCCAGGGTCTCTTTCGCGAAGATCTCTATTATCGCTTGAAAGTGGTGGAGATTCTCCTGCCTCCGCTGCGGGATCGCCGGGAAGACATCCCTCTTTTGGTCGATCATTTCATCGGGCGTTTCAATGCGGCTTTTGGCAAATCCATTTCCGGGGTGACAAAAAATTTCCTGAAGGTTGTCATGGAGTACTCCTGGCCGGGAAACATCCGAGAGCTCGAACATGCCATCGAACACGCCTTTGTCATCTGCCGTGACTCCCTGCTGGATATCAAAGACCTTCCTTCAGAACTGACCCAGACACAAGCCAGGGGCTATCTCCTGGAACCGGAAAATGCAGAAACCGTCGAGGGGGAACAGGAACGCATCATCCGAGCCTTGGAAAAATCAGGCTGGGTCAAGTCGCGGGCCGCACGCAACCTGGGCATGAGCCGCAGCACCCTCTATCGGAAAATGCAGGAACTGAAGATCCAGGACCTCCCTGGTCCATGATCGGGCCTCACGGCTGGTGCAAAGCCTGATAGAGGATCCTGGCCAGATCCCATTCGAGGAGAGGCTTCTGCAGACAATGGCGCACCCCCTGGCTGCGCAGCTGCTCCGGATTGCCGGAACCGCCGGGGTCCATGCAGAGTATGACAGGAAACCCGGGACGCAAGGTGAGGACTTTCCGCGCCAGGTCGATGCCAGACATGTGAGGCATGATCTGGTCGGCAACCAGGGCGTCGAACTCCTGCGGATGGTCATGAAACAGCATCCAGGCCTCTCTGGGGTCGGTCATTGCGGTCATGCTGTACCCCAGCTTTTCCAGGTATTGCATTCCCACGCCGACCGGGGCACCCTCGCCATCGACGAACAGGATGCGTCCACACCCCCTGGGCAGATCGACGTGAACGGCCATGTTCTCTTTTTCCACTTCGGAACCGATACGAGGCAGATAAAACTCGAACCGTGCCCCCTGGCCAGGGCGGCTTGTCACCGTAATGCTCCCTCCGTGTCCGACAATGATGCCATGCGCCACCGACAATCCCAAACCGCTCCCCTCGCCTACCCTTTTGGTCGTAAAGAAAGGATCAAAAATACGATCCCGAATGGCATCCTGAATGCCGCACCCCGTATCTTGCACAGAGACTTGGACATAGGATCCCGGGAGCAGATCTGCCACCCGACTCGCCGCGTTATCCACAACCCTGGACTGCAAGGTCAACTCCAGAACACCGCCCCCACTCTGCATGGCCTGCACAGCGTTGGTACACAGATTCATGACCACTTGGTGAATCTGGGTGGGGTTGGCCATGACAATACCCGCATCCGGATCGATATGGGTACGAATATCCATGGTCGAGGGAAAAGTGGCCTGAATCAATTTCAAGGTCTCCGTGAGGATGGGAGCCAGGGAGACCGGACGACGCTCCTGCTCGCTGCAACGACTGAAAGCCAGCAGTTGCGCAACCAGATCACGGGCGCGCAAACTGGCCTGAAGAATTTCATGCAAATGGCCATGGACGCGATCGTCTTGTCGGGTTTCGGCGAAGGACAACTCGACATAACCGATAATGGCACCGAGAATGTTATTGAAATCGTGAGCGACACCACCAGCGAGGGTGCCAATGGCCTCCAGTTTTTGCGCCCGCCGCAGCTGGGCTTCCAGTTGGGCCTCTCGCGTCATGTCACGAAACACGGCGACAAAATGGGTCACGACGCCATCGGTCTCCCGCAACGGAGAAACGATGGCCTCCACCTCGACGACATCGCCGTCGCGGCGACGATGGGGAAATCGACGCTTGCAAACATGGCCCAGTGCCAACGTGGCCAACATCTGCCCAAAAAAACCATCCCTGGGAGAGTGGGCATCGAGACAGGAGACATTCTGTTCGAGAATGACCTCCCTGGTGTAGCCAAAGATGCGTACAAACGAGGGGTTGACATACTGGATGATGCCATCGGCCGCCGTGATCAGAATGGCATCGGCGGCCTGTTCGACGGCGGCTGCCAGACGACGCATGCGTTTTTCGGCCTGTTTCCGCTCTGAAATATCCAGGGCGATAGCCACCAGGACGGGCGGCGTCTCCGTGGCGGCAAGATACCACTGCACATCCACTGGATAGAGCGTACCGTCCTTGCGTCGATGGGTCGCCTCAAACAGGCTCTTGCGCCCGGGAATCACCCGCAGAGCGGCCAGTTTCTCCATGGCCATGGCCCTGTTCCACCCTGGCATCAGATCGACCGGGGTCATGGAATGCATCTCCGCCAGGGTGTAGCCCAGGTTGGTCAAGGCACCCCGGTTGACCTGAAAAAAGGCAAGGGTATCGGCGCGACAGACAAATATTTCATTGGTGGACTCGTCAAGGATGCGCCCCAGACGCATGACCGTCTCTTCGGCAATCCGGTGCTGCCTGCGGGCCTCCACTTCACGCAGTTCCCGTTCCAGAACGGGCAGGAGACGGGCGATGTCATCCTTTTGAATGAAATCATGGGCACCGGCCCGCATGAGACCCACGGCATCGGCGGTGTTGAGAATTCCGGAAACGACGATGAACGGAATATCGATTCCCGTCTCTTTCAGGATCCACAGGGCACCTGCTGCATCGAACCCGGGCAGATTGTAGTCCGACAGAATGATATCCCAGCGACGCTCCTTGAGCTGTTGCCGCAGCGCCGCCGCTGTTTCAACGCGGAGATGGTCTGTCAAAAACCCTCCGCGCCGCAACTCCCGCACCATCAACTCCGTATCGACCTCGGAGTCCTCGATCACCAAAACCCGAAGCGGCTCATACCCATTTGCATTCATCGCGGTAACTTCGTCAGCTGCGTCGTCGGCTCCTCGCCGTACCAACACGTACTGCTTCGTCGCCTCCTCCTTGCTGCCTCGTTCCCGCATCGACTGCAAATGGGCATCAGGCACGACCCCACCCTGCGCCGACAGGCCGGTCTGGAAACGCTGCCACTCTCGTCAAGAGGGTCTTCCTGCCGTTTGGCCAGCGAAGAGACTCCTATGCATCAACCCTGGCACTTGAAACCACTCTCCTTGACCCTGGCCACCTGTTCCAACACCACCCGGGCAATGTTTCCTGGCTGGAACTTGGGAATGAAATCGTTGGCACCTACGGCATCAGCCTTGATTTTGTTGGCCTGATTGCTCATGGAGCTATGCAGTACCAGTTGAATCTTGGCCAGTTCAGGGTTGGCCTTGACCTGGCGGGTGAAGGTAAAACCGTCCATTCCGGGCATTTCAATATCGGAAATGATGAGGCAATATTTGAAACGGGCTTTGGGCTCCAGCGACTTGTGCAGGGCGGCCAGAGCGGACTCGGCATTCTCGAAGATGTGATGCTGGACACCGATCTGTTCGAGGGTGGATGCCAGCAAATTACGGGCCGCCCGCGAATCGTCCAGCGCCATGACATGGAAATTGCCGATATCGAGCTTGTGACCCTCCTCGACCATCTCCTGCGGCACGGTGTCTTCGACGCCCATGATCTCGGCAAGAATTTTTTCGATATCAAGGATCTGGATCGATTTGCTCTCATCGTCATAGGTCAGGGCAGTCAGGTAACCCGAATTTTGTGTACCATTGCCCGGACTGCGTATATCCTTCCAGCTGCGGGTGATCAGCTTGTTGGGACTGCTGATGAGAAATCCCTGGATGGAGCCGCTGTATTCACAGATAATGACGTAGCTGACACCGTCGTGGGTGTCCACCTGCGCCATACCGAGGGCGCTGGCCAGATCGATCACCGTGACCAGCTGCTCGCGGAAATTGATCGCCCCAATGATGGCAGGGTGAGTCTGGGGCATGACGGTTACGTTCTTCGGAGTTTCAATCACCTCGATGATCTTGAAAACATTGATCCCGTATTGTTGGGCATCCGTGAGGAAAAATGTGAGCATCTCCATCTGGTTGGAAAATGCCAGATTGCTCCGCTGATCAATCTCCTTCATGAAATTATCCATGAATCATTCCTGTTCCTGACCAAAAAGGGTTATCGTCTTGGATCTCTCAGGCGTATGCACCACGGGTCATGTATTGTTGCGAAAACCAAAGAAACGCGAGGCGCTATTCTAGTTCAGTTTGCAATAAACGTGCAGGAAAAAAACAGATTGGGGTAAGGGAAAAAATGCCATGAAACGTCGTGATTTCATCAAATCTTCCATGGCCCTGGCAACAGCGGCCAGCGTGGCGGGACAAATCAGTGCAGCTTCTGGCGCGGAAACCGAAAAGACCAGTGGTACAGAGACAGAGAAAAACAGGGTAAAAAATTATCGCACCCTGGGCCGCACCGGCATGAAAATCGGCGATATTTCATTTGGTGCGGGAAAATTGCCCTCGGCATCGCTCGTGCTGCGGGCCGTCGAACGGGGTATGAACTATTTTGACACCGCCCCGGACTATGGCCCCAGCGAAACCCTCATTGGCGAAGCCATGCCCCGTCTGCCGGATCGGAGCAAGATCCATATCGCCTCCAAGTTCTGCCAAACGAAGCCCTACCCGGGTCACCTCCCCACCGGCAGCAGCGAACAAGAGTATATCGCAGCAGTCGAAGGCAGCCTCAAGCGCCTGAAAACAGACTACCTGGATGTGGTATTCGTCCATGCCCTGGGCGAGAACCCGGATTTTGACAAGGAACGGCAGCGCCTGCTCGACCCCAACATGCTGAAAGCCTATGACCGCCTGCGCCGGGATGGCAAAGTGCGTTTTCTCGCCGCCTCTTCGCACGGGCCACACAACATGGAACGGTTGCTCCTGGAGGCCGTCAACTCCGGCCACTACGACCTGATCATGCCGGCCTTCAACTTCATGAAGTTTCCCAAGGTGCCCGAGGTGTTGCAGACGGCGGCCAAGAAGGGGGTCGGCGTAGTGGCCATGAAAACCCTGGCCGGCGCCAAGGAGAGTGGTATCGACTTGAGCGGTGTCAGTGAACATGCCGCATTCAAGTGGGTTCTCAAACACCCCGAGGTCGGCGGACTGGTGGTCACCTTTGCCAATACCGGACACCTGGAGCTTTATCTGCAAGCCTCGGGGCAGACCTTCACGGCACAGGATCAAAAACTCCTCGACCAGTATGCGGCACGTCACGGCCAGGACTATTGCCGCACCGGCTGCGGAGACTGCGAAGCGGGCTGTCCCCAAGGCGTTCCCATCGCCTCCATCCTGCGTTACCAAATGTATTTCGAGGACTATCACGACGAAAAACAGGCCATGCAGGCCTACTCCGCTCTGGAGAAGAACGCTGCCGCCTGTCAAAACTGTGCCGATGCCGCCTGCAACCAGCCGTGCCCCTATGGACTGCCCGTGGCGACCAAGCTGCGCGCCGCTCACCGGCAACTCTCTTTTGACACAGTCTCTTGAGGGCTGCCCAAAAATATCCTGACAAGCAGTCTCTTGGGTATTCGTGGCAAAAACATGCTCCCCTCTCCAGTAACAACACCCTGGCCCGTCCGGGTCGTGCTTTTGCTCCTGCCACCCTTGATAGCGCTGGCCGTCTGGCTCGATGGCCAGCGCTATGACCCCGGCCTGCTCGATTTCAAGGCTGGCGCCGCGCGTACCGAGGGAGCGCATATGTTTCCCGAGGGGTTGGGAACGCTGCAACGCATGGGGCCTGTCCGGGAGTACACCCGGGAAAACCTCTACGAGTACATCAATGGCCATGCCGATTTTTTCATCGGCGCGGGTTTTCGTCATCTGACCGTCAGCGAGTATGGCCCGCCCGGGGCGCGTCAGCCCACCCTGGTGGTCGATGGCTATGACATGGGCAAACCCTTGCAAGCCTTCGGCGTCCTCACCGATCAAAAAGGCTCCCAGGCCCAGGCGGTCAACGTCGGTGACATGGCCTTTGCCGCCGACCGCACCCTGGCTTTCATCAAGGGCCCTTTCTACGTCCGCCTGGCCGCTTTTGACAACGCAACCCCCCTGCTGCCCTTGGCCAGTCAACTGGCCGAAAAGATGCGATCCGGTGCCGCCCATGCAACCAGCCTGACCTTCGCCTTTCCCGATCTTGGCCAGGTCGGCGAA
The DNA here is from genome assembly GCA_015229045.1 of Magnetococcales bacterium. Next base: position 102,175 of record JADGCJ010000001.1, on the reverse strand, counting down.
ACGCGGTTCGTCAAAGAGAGCTATCGGGGCATGCTCTTTCTGAACAATGTCGTCGAACGTCTCTTCACCGGCGAAAAAGGGGAGACACGTACCGCCTTTCTCATCGTCGGCACCCCGGAAGAGATGACCGCCCTGGAAAAAGCCATCCTCGATTTTCTCCGGGGCGAAGGCATCCAGTTTCATCCTGAAGTCCAAGGGGAAAGCAGGATTGTTCGCGTCACCGACCCCTACGAAGGCAACTGGCTCTTCGCCGTGGGGCGTCACCGGCTCCTGGGCGTCTTTGGTCCCCTGCAACCGGAACATGTGCAACGCCTGGGAGAGTTTGCCAAACAGGAGTGATCAACGACATCTTTTTGGCAGGGGTGCTGGAAATCAAAATGAGCGACAAACCGAAAAAAATTGAGAAACAACCCAAAATCAGCCCGACACAACCCATTTTGAGCCGGCGAGAGTTTATTCGCGATCTGACTGTGACCTCGGGCATCGCGACCAGCATCGGCATGGGCGGCTGGCTCGCCTACAGCAACGAACCCATACGCCGCCAGCCGGAGACAATCCACCGCCTGCGCGATTTTCGGGTGCCTGCCACCAATCTCCACCCCACCCTGGCCGTGGTCAGAGGCAACGACGTCGAACGCATGACCCGGGAAGCCGTCACCCGGCTCGGCGGCATCGAGCGCTTCATCAAGCGCGGCGACAAGGTTTTGCTCAAACCCAATGTGGGCTGGGATCGCCAGCCGGAACAGGCGGCCAATACCGGCCCGGAGCTGGTCGCAGCCATGGTGCGGCTCTGCCGGGAGGCGGGTGCCCAGGCGGTCTGGGTGACCGATCACTCCCTGAACGATCCGGCGCGCTGTTTTTTTCGTTCCGGCATCGAGGCCGCCGTCACCAAGGCAGGGGGGGAAATACGCCTGCCGCGAGAAGAGGATTTTCTGCGCACCGACATGGCCGGAACCGTACTGAAAATCTGGCCTGTCTCCCGCTATTTTCATGAGGCCGACAAGGTGATCAATCTGCCCATCGTCAAGCATCACTCGTTATGCGGTTGCACGTTGGCTATGAAAAACTGGTATGGAGTGATCGGCGGTACCCGCAACCGGCTGCACCAGGATATTCACGCCTCCATCGTCGATCTGGCGGCGGCGGTGCGCCCAACCCTGACGATCATGGATGCCACGCGGGTTCTGAAACGCAACGGCCCCACCGGCGGCAGCATCGCCGATGTCGCCCGGGGGAATACCCTGATCGCCGGCCTCGATGAGGTGGCCATCGATGCCTTCAGCCTTCAGTTCCTCGATCTGCAACCCGACACGGTCCGCTTTTTGGCCATGGGGGAGGAGCGCGGTCTTGGACGGGTGCGCTGGCAGGATCTCAACCTCTCCCAAACCCAGGTTGGATGACACCCTATGACTCTGCCTGATCTGCGTGCCCTGCGTCGCTACCATGCCCTCTTTTTTCTTGGGCTGTTTCTGTTTTTATTGCTGGTGAGCGATTTTCGCCACATGCGCGGGTATGCGGTCTCCCTGTTTCTGGAGGCGGATCCCCTGACGGCCATCGCCGGATTCCTGACGAGTCACACCCTTTACAAGGGGCTGGCCTGGTCGCTGGTCATTCTGCTGCCGACGCTGTTTTTCGGACGCTTTTTTTGTTCCTGGGTCTGTCCTTTGGGCATCCTCAATCAGGCGGTTGGGCACCTTCTCAACCGGCGGCGACCGATCGATGCCTACAAGATGAACAGCTATCAGCCTGTCTTTCGCATTAAATATTATCTCCTGGCCGCCCTGCTGCTCCTGGCGCTTATGGGGGGGTTGCAAACAGGCCTGATGGATCCAATCGCCCTGATGGTACGCTCCTTCACGGTTGCCGTGTTGCCAGCGATCAATGGCAAGGAGATCGCCCTTTACCAGCACCAGCCCTTTTTTCATGGCGGCATTCTGATCGCCATGATTTTTTTGGCCATCCTGCTTGCCAATCGCTTCATGACCCGCTTTTGGTGCCGGGTCTTATGTCCACTCGGTGCCCTGCTGGGGGTATTTGCCCTGCGGGCGCCGTTGCGCATTCGCCGCGATGTCGACCGTTGCACGGCCTGCTCCCGGTGCCTGCAATCCTGTCAGGGGGGGTGCGACCCCCACGCCGAGTTGCGCCAGAGCGAGTGTCATCTGTGCATGAACTGCCTGGAGGCCTGTTCGGAGGGTGCCCTGCACTATGGTTTGGCCCGGCCCCGCAGCTCGATTCACCGCCCGCTGGACGTAGGACGCCGCCGCCTGGTGGAGACCGGCGTTGCCGCCCTGGCACTCTTTCCCATGCTGCGCACGTCGCGTTCGGCCCTGTCCAATCCGGCCCCGGAGGTGATCCGCCCCCCGGGATCGTTGCCGGAAGGGGAGTTTCTCGCCCGCTGCATCAAGTGCGCCGCCTGCATGCGGGTCTGTCCCACCAACGTCTTGCAACCCGCCCTCCTCGAAGCCGGTCTGGAGGGATTGTGGACCCCCATCCTCATCAACACCCAGGGCTACTGTGAACACCATTGTGTGCTTTGCGGGCAGGTGTGTCCGACAGCCGCGATCCGCCCCATTCCGGTGGCGGAAAAGATTGGCGCCAAACCCTTCCCGCAACCCGTCAAACTGGGAACGGCCTTTTTCGATCGGGGCCGCTGCCTGCCCTGGGCGATGCACACCCCCTGCATCGTCTGCGAAGAGATGTGCCCCACCTCACCCAAAGCAATCTGGTTCCAGAGCGTCACCCTCCCTGGCCGCGATGGCAAACCCGTCGAGTTGAAACAACCCTTCGTGGAACCCATCCACTGCATCGGTTGCGGTATTTGCGAGAACAAATGCCCGGTCGCCGATCAAGCCGCCATCCGTGTCACCTCGGTCGGCGAAACGCGATCCAAACGCAACAGGATGATCCTGAAAGGGGATTCAGCATAGATCAGAAGCAGACCCGCCCAACCGAGGTCGCCCGTGTCTACTCCTTCTTTTTCTCATCGTCGGAGGATCGGGTCAGCGCCTTGACACCGCTGGTGGCCACATCCACCGTCGTGCCCACCACCTTGGCCCCGGCACCAACCGCCGTCGAGGCCACGGTGACCGCTGCATCCGTCACCGCCATCACGGCGCAGCCGCTCAAACCTGCGGCAAAAACCAGCAAGCTCATCAGCTTCGTCAAGCCCATCGGGTAACGCATCCAAATCTCCTCACACCAGATTGTGGCCCATGCGCCATCGGCGCCAACATGCCCCGTCAACGGCGCGACGGGTTGATGCGCTCGGGATCGATCTCCAGCTCCTGGATGGCGCGTTGCACCACGGCGACCGGCAACAACTCCAGGCGATGCAACTGGCTCAAAGCGGCAAGCGTGACATAACGACGATCCACCTCAAAGAAATCTCGCAGGGTCGAGCGGGTTTCGCTGCGACCAAAACCATCCGTGCCCAGAGAGGTCAGAGGCCCCGGCAGCCACTTGGCGATCAGATCCGGCAGGGCCTTGACATAGTCGCTAGCCGCGACAAAGGGACCACGACGCCCCTTCAGACTCTGGACCAGATAGGGTTGCAGGGGTTCAATGCCCGGGTTGAGCATGTTCCAGCGCTCCACCTCCAGGGCGTCCCGGCGCAACTCCTTGTAACTGGTCACGCTCCACACCTCGGCGGCCACTTCGTACTGGGCGAGCATCTCCCTGGCCTTGACCACTTCGTTGAGAATGGCGCCACTGCCGAAAAGCTGCACCCGTGGCCAATGCGCAGGGGCCGTCGTCCCTTCCAAAAGATAGATCCCCTTCAAGACACCCTCTTCGACCCCTTCCGGCATAGGGGGATGAACATAATTTTCATTCATGATGGTGATGTAGTAGAAAATATCCTCCTGATCGACATACATGCGCCGCAGCCCATCCTTGATGATGAGGGCCACTTCGTAGGCATAGGCCGGGTCGTAGGTCATCAGGGTCGGCACGGGCAGGGCAAGCAGGTGACTCTGCCCATCCTGGTGTTGCAACCCTTCGCCAGCCAGGGTGGTACGACCGGCGGTACCGCCAAACAGAAACCCGCGTGCACGCATGTCGGCGGCGGCCCAGATCAAATCCCCGACCCGCTGAAGGCCAAACATGGAGTAGTAGACAAAAAAGGGAATCGTGTTCACCCCATGGTTGGCATAGGCGGTACCGGCAGCGATGAAGGAGCTTAAACCGCCCGCCTCGGTGATCCCCTCCTCCAGAATCTGGCCATCGCGGGCCTCTTTGTAATAGAGGAGACTTTTGGAATCGACCGGCTCGTAGAGCTGCCCCGGATGGGAGTAGATGCCGCACTGCCGGAAGAGGGCCTCCATGCCAAAGGTACGCGCCTCGTCAGGCACGATGGGCACCACCAGACGCCCGATGGCAGGATCCTTGAGCAGACGGGTCAGCAGACGCACGAACACCATGGTGGTGGAGAGTTCCCGTTCACCGGAGCCTGCGTCAAACTCATGGAAAATATCCTCGGCGGGGAGCTGAATGGGGTCGGCCTTGATCTTGCGGCTGGGAAGATAGCCGCCCAGTTTGCGCCGTTGCTCCTGGAGGTAGCGCATCTCTTCGCTCCCCTCGGTGGGACGAAAGAAGGGCATCTGGGAGACCTCTTCGTCCGACAACGGGATGCCGAAGCGTGAGCGGAAAGCGCGCAGCTCCTCCCCGGTCATTTTTTTCTGTTGATGGGTGATATTCAACCCTTCACCCGCCGCCCCCAGGCCGTAGCCTTTGATGGTCATGGCCAGGATGACCGAAGGGGCACCGCGATGATGGGTCGCCGCATGATAGGCCGCATAGACCTTCTCCGGGTCGTGGCCGCCACGCCGCATGCGGTGCAGCTGTTCATCGGAGTGGTGCGAAACCAGATCCAGCAGCTGCGGATATTTGCCGAACACCTGCTGGCGCACGTAGGCACCGCCTTCGATCGATAACTTCTGATACTCGCCATCCACGAGTTCGGCCAGGCGGCGAGCGAGCAGCCCTTCATGATCCTTTTCAAACAGGGGATCCCAATCCTCGCCCCAGATCACCTTGATCACGTTCCATCCGGCACCCCGGAAGTCCGCTTCCAGCTCCTGGATGATCTGGCCGTTGCCGCGCACCGGGCCATCCAGGCGTTGCAGGTTGCAGTTGATGACGAAGACCAGGTTGTCCAGATGTTCCCGCGCAGCCAGGGAGATGGCGCCCAGGGACTCCGGCTCGTCGGTCTCGCCGTCGCCTAAGAAGGCCCAGATTTTGGCATCGGTAGGGGGACGCAACCCCCGATCTTCGAGATAACGTAAAAAACGCGCCTGATAGATGGCCATGATGGGACCGAGTCCCATGGAGACGGTCGGCACCTGCCAAAAGTTCGGCATCAGCCAGGGGTGCGGATAAGAAGAGAGACCGCCGCCATCGGCCAGCTCCTTGCGAAAATGGGACAAATCCCTTTCGGTCAGGCGCCCTTCGAGGTAGGCGCGGGCATAAATGCCGGGCGAGGCGTGTCCCTGGAAAAACACCAGATCGCCGCCGCATGCCGCTTCAGGTCCACGAAAAAAATGGTTGAAACCCACCTCATAGAGAGTGGCCGCCGAGGCAAAAGTGGAGATGTGTCCACCGATGCCGACTTCCTGCTGGTTGGCCCGGACAACCATGGCCATGGCATTCCAGCGGATCAGGCTTTTGATGCGGCGTTCCATTTCCCGACTGCCCGGGTAGGGGTGCTGCTCGGCAGGGGGGATGGTGTTCATGTAGGGGGTGTTGGCGGAAAACGGAATCCTGATGCCCAGCCTGTGGGCATGGTTGTGCAGTTCGCGCAACAGGTCGGTCACCCGTTCAGCCCCTTCGTGTTGCAGGACATGCTCCAGGGACTCCCGCCACTCCTGGGTTTCCATCTCTTCTTCTTGTTGTTGCAGGACTTTTTCCTTGGTCATGGTCATCCCCACCCACGCTTGATCCGTTTTCGTCAAAGTCGAACCGACTCACCAACAACGGACGATCGTGGGGATTCTTGCGTCATGATGCAAGTAAAAAGAGTATCACCTCTGAAAAATCGACAAGAATGGATATAAATTCAAGCAGATCATTACCGCCAGCCACCTTGAAACACCCCGGTGACCAGATTGGTTCTTCCTGGCAAAAGCACCTTGTTCGATGCGTTTCCGAGACAGAGTACGGGCCTGAAACAAGGGTGCCGATCATTCGGCAACGTGCGTTACCTTGGATGTCGCCTGTTGGTTGATCGACAAGGGTTTGGGTTTGGGCCAGAACGGCTGCAGGGGCGCAGAGGATGTGCCCCCGGGCGACGATGCAACCTCGGAAGGGAGGGGCTTCTCTGGCAAAACAGGGATGCCTGACTCGGTATCTCCAGAAATCGACGAGACCATGACAGAGAGACGATTGAGCTCCCTGTTGGTGATCGCAGTCAATAGAGGATCCTTGGTATCCAACTCAATGTTTTTACGTAACCATTTTTTCGCTTCTCCCACATTGCCACGCAACAGATGGTATTGGCCGATGAAAAAAAAGGCCTCCGCCATGGCCATCTCCCTGCCGGTTTTCTCTCTTTTTTCAGCGCGACGCACAACGGCCTCAGGGGCAAGGGTTCCCAACACCATGGCCAGCAAGGGATTGGGCCACTGTTCCAGGTCGCCTGTCCCGATTCCTTCGTCATCGTTCGACGAGGCGGTCGCACCACGATGTTTCAACCTGGCGAGGGCGAGCCAAAGACGGATGAAGGGGTCATCAGGTGCCAGGGCAAGAGCCTGTGCAAACGCCTCTCCGGCCATGGCGTAACGCCCCTGGATGAATCGGGCAAAACCCAGGCCCACAGGAATTTGTGGATCCTCGGGAGACAGACGTCGGGCCTGTTCAAATGCAGCAATGCCGGTCTCGACCTCTCCCAAAGCTATGGAAAACAATCCGCGGCGGAAAATGGCCAGCGGATTGTCCGGACGCAGCAGCAGGGCCTGATCAATATCGGCCAAGGCTTCTTGAGTGTTTCCCAGCCTCCCCTGCACCTCCGCCCGCAGGAAATAGGCATCGTAGAGATTTGGATCGTGTTCAATGGCCAGGGAAAAATCATGCAAGGCACGTTGCATGTCACCTTTTTGCTGGTACAACACGCCGCGTTCCAGAAGGGCGGGAGGAAAATGAGCGCGCATCTTCAGGACGGTATCGAGGTCTTTGATGGCTTCCGTCGTCTTGCCAAGACGAACCATCGCCCGCGCCCGAAAATAGACCGGCAGGGGATCTTTGGGCATCAAGGCCATGGCCACCTTGAAATCTTCGCTGGCCAGTGCCACCTGATCCGTGGCCAGACGACCATTGCCACGAAACAGATAGGCATTGGCCAGATCGGGCTTCAACAACACCGCCCGATTGCAATCCTCGAACCCGGCGGCAAACTTTTTCTTGTCCTTGTGGCGTTGTCCCAACTCCAGACGGACCAGGCACAGGTTGGCGTGGGCTTCCGCTTCGGCCTCCCGGGGAAGATCCCTGGCGACCAGAGCGGCAGTATAAAAGGCCTCAGCCTCGTCGAACTGGCCTCTCTTTTGGGCAGCGATCCCCTTTTCCATCTCCGTCGTCCCCGCAGCCCAAACGGGGTTGACTCCGCCTGCGAGGTGCCACGCCAAAGCCAGGACCAGGCCCGCCATCAGTCTGAAAAAAGTGTGCGCGAGGTCTGTCATGGAACCCGACCACATCCACCGTATCGATTGCTTGCCTCCGTCACCACTCCCTGTGATCTTGCAGGGGATGAAAGTCCCTTGCAACAAGTTTTCGTAACTATTCAGCATCTGGCAACGAATCGGGGTTCAGGGGGCTGGCTCCCTGGCGGGTCAAGGGCAGAGCCCTTGCAGGGTTTGGGGCGGAGCCCCAATAAAGTCTTTCATGTCACCCCTTTTTCCCGATCACAAAAAAACGACGTATTTCAAAATAAACGCAGTTTAAGGTCCGATTTTTCAAGCATGCCAATTTCAAATGCGATTGCCCTGTCGGGCGACAAATTTGTCTTGGAGGCGTACCCGCGAACCTGTTACATTCCCTGGTCGGGCTTGCAAACTCGAGGAGCCTCCGAGTCAGGATATTGCATCTGGATCATGACATGACCTTGCGTCGCAGACACCTTATATGGATCTTTTTGGCGATTGCCCTGCCCTTGCTGCTATGGAATATCGTAAAACCAACCCATCTCTTTGTTGATGAGGATAAATTTTCTTGGTCCATCGACACAGTCGTGCCCAAGGGAGTCACCTCTCTCAGTGCCCGGCACTGCGGGTCATGCCACGAGGAGATTTTCCGGGAGTGGTCGGAGAGCATGCACGCCCGCTCCTGGACCGATGAGTATTTCCAGGCCGAGTGGAATTTTGAAAAGCGTCCCTTTGCCTGCCTGGGTTGTCATGTTCCTCTGAAAAATCAGAAGGAGCATGTGGACATCAGCCGTCGTGACAAGGAGAAGACGGAGCCGGTTTTGGCTGCCAACCCCGACTTCGATCCCCAGTTGCGGGACGAGGGGGTGACATGTGCCGTTTGTCACGTCAGGAAGGGCATCATCATCGGTCCCCATGCCTCCGAACAAGCACCGCATCCGGTCAAGGTGGATCCTGGTTTTCTCTCGGGCACGAGTCCCTGCCGGAATTGCCATGTCGTCTCGACCAATCGCTGGGACACACTCTATCGCGTCCCTGCCTGCGGAACCGTGGAAGAGGTTCGCCAGGGAGACAAGGAGTCCGATTGCGTCGGCTGCCACCTGCCCAACGTGACCCGCCCCATGGTCAACAACGCTCCCTTGCGGCAGGGAGGACGCCATCTGTTCCAGGGGGGACACCATCCACCCCAGGTGGCACGCGCCCTGAAGGTGGACCATCGCCGCGAAGAGGTGGATGGCAAATCGCAATTTGTCTTCACCCTGACCAATGTCGGCGCCGACCATCGCCTGCCCACAGGCAAACCGGATCGCCTGCTCACCCTGGAGTTTCGTCTGCTGGACGAACACGAAGTGGTCATGCACGAAAAAATTCATAAAATTCAACGCACCATTCTGCGGCGTCCCATCATCCTGGAGCTGTGGGACAACCGCCTCTCGACCAGGGTGCCGCGCGAATTCATCTACGAACTGCCGAAAAATGGCATCTCCCCGCGTGGCACAGCCCTGGATGTCACCGTCCGCTACCACCTGCTGGATGAAACACGCCGCAAACACATCAACTATGAGAACACCGCTCCCGTTTCCTACTCCATTTTCCACGAACGGTTTGACCTTTCCGGGGGGAGTTGACATGACAGAGATGAGACTGTGTTAAAAACCCTCTTCGATCCCCGTGGCGTCGCCATACTGGGTTTCTCTGCCGATCCTGGCCAGACGGGCGGCCAGATTCTCGACAACCTGCTGCGCGGCGGCTTTGGCGGAAAGATCCATCTTGTCCATCCCGACATACCGGACATTCGCGGCATTCCGTGCCAGAAAAACCTCGACGGGGTGAAAGAGGTCGATCTGGCTGTCGTGGTATCGCCGCAAATCGAGGCAGAGGCAGCGGTACGGCAAGCCATCCAGGCCCAGGTCAAAGGGGTGATCCTGGTGACCGCCGGCTTCCGGGAGGCCGGCCCCGAGGGCGCCGTGGCCCAAAGTCGCATCGCCGACATGTGCCGCCATGCCGGTGTCCTGCTCCTCGGACCCAACTGCCTGGGGTTGATCAACCGGGTACGCCAGTTCAACGCCACCATCTATGACGGTCCCCTTCCCCCGACAGGCGGCGTGTCGGTGATCTCCCAATCAGGGGCGGTGTGCGGTGCCCTGCTGGGCTGGATGGCCTACATGCGGATTGGCATGTCCAAGCTGGCCGGCATCGGCAACAAGGCCGACCTGGACGAAGCCAATTTTCTCGAACTGCTCGCCAAGGATCCGGAGACCCGGGTCATCGTCTGCTTTCTGGAGACCATCAGCGATGGACCCAAATTTCTCAAAGCTGCCGAGGAGGCCGCTTCGATCAAGCCCGTGATCGTCATGAAGGTGGGCATCACCCCGGCGGGTCGACGGGCGGCGGCCTTTCATACGGGCGGTTTCCCCGGCGTGGATCTGGCCTATGGCGCGGCCTTCCGGCGCGTCGGAGCGATACGCGCCCATACCTTCGAGCAGCTCCTCGATTTTACCATGGCCCTGGCCCGACAACCCCTCCCCACAGGCGAACGGGTGGCCGTTCTCACCAACGCCGGTGGTCTGGCCGTCATGACCGCCGATACCATGGATACCGTCGGCCTGACCGTGGCTGAACCGACACCCGCCACCCTGGCCATTCTGGAAAAGCATTTGCCTCTGCCACCCCATCCCGGGGTTCCGCTGGACCTGGGCGCCGCCGCCGATCCCGAAAGCTACGCCGCCACCCTGGATGCGCTTCTGGTCGACCCCAACGTCGATGCCGTGGTAGTCATCGTCGCCCCCCTGGCGGCGACCCCCCTCGAAGAGATCGCCCGTCGTCTGCACAGCGATCCCAACAACAAAAAGCCCGTCCTGGTCGTCCTCATGGGGGCCATATCCTCCCTGGGCATCGACCGCCGTATTCTGCTGGATGCCAACCTGCCCCTCTACACCATTCCCTCCCGGGCCATCGTCGCGCTTGCCGCCATGCGCCACCATCACGCCTGGCGACGGCGTCCACCCCGGGTCGTCACCCATTTTTCCGTCAATCAAACCCGGGTCAAACGCATCATCAGCCGCCATCAACGCGCCAACCAGGCAAGAATTCTCGGCGTGAAGGCACGCGAGGTCCTGGCGGCCTATGGTTTTTTCATCCCGATTGCCCACACGGTCGAGGATGCCGAAACCGCCATCGAGTGGGCCGAACGCATCGGCTATCCGGTCACGCTGACCGTGGCCGCCGCCGACATGCCTGCCAGTTCGACGACCGATACCTTCCGAAAAGGACTGCGCAATCCGGACGAGGTACGGGACGCCTTCGATCTGCTCACCTTGCGCTTTCAACGCCGCTTTCCCACCATCCGACTGGATGGCATGACAGTGGAACAAACCCTCCCCACTGGCCGCTGGGTGGTCATCGGCATGCTGCGCGATCCGGTCTTTGGCCCATTGCTGACGTTTGGTGCCGGGGGTTCCATGGTCGAGGTGATGCAGGATGTCAGCTTTCACCTGGCCCCCATCACCGCCAGCGAAGCCATGCAGATGCTGAAAAACACCCGCTCCTTCTCCCAGCTCCGCTCCGAAAGAGGGCTTGACGATATTGCCGAGAGCCTGCAACGTCTCAGCCAGCTGGCGACCGACTTTCCCGCCATCCGTGAACTCGAAATCAACCCCTTGATCGTCGGTTTGCCAGGAACCCCGCCCCTGGTGGGACAAGTCCGCATCGACCTGATGCCCAACAAGGATTCAGCATGACTTCGCAACCGGAAATCTCCGCTCTCCCGCGCCCGGTGTCGATGGACAACGATCCGGAATGGCAGGAAAAATGTCACACCTGGATCACCACCCCGGAACGAGCCGTCTCTTTCATCAAACCAGGTCAGAGGGTATTCATCGGCTCGGGTTGCGGTGAACCGCAGGCCCTGGTACGCGCTTTGGCCGTTTATGGCCGCACTCTGGCCGATATTGACATCGTCCACCTGCTGACCCTCGGCGACTCGCCCTTCAACACCAATGAATTGAAAGATATATTTACCATCAATACTTTCTACGTCGCCGACCAGGCCAACATCGGGCCGCGCAAGGGTCTTGAGGATTACACGCCCGTCTCGTTGTCGGAGATTCCTTCGCTGTTTGCCAACCGGCAAATGCCGCTGGATGTGGCCCTGATCCAGGTGACTCCGCCCGATCAGCGCGGCATGGTCAGCCTGGGCGTTGCCGTCGACGTGGTGAAAAGCGCCGCCAACAACGCCGCCCTGGTCATTGCCCAGGTCAATCCGCAAATGCCACGCACCCTGGGTGATGGTTTCCTGCACGTCCAGGATCTCGACTGGCTGGTACCCATGGAGGAACCTCTGCGCGAGTATCCTCCTGCTCAGCCTGACGTGATCACCAGTGATATCGCCCGTCACGTCGCCTCCCTGGTCGAGGATGGAGCCACCATCGAAGTGGGGCTGGGCCAGATTCCTCAGGCCATTCTGCCCTTTCTCGCCGACAAGCGCGACCTGGGCATTCACTCCGACATGATCAGCGACACCCTGATCGATCTGGTGACCAAAGGGTGCATCACCGGCGCCCGCAAAACCCTCGATCCGGGGCGCGTTGTCACCAGTTTTGCCCTCGGCACCAGAAAGCTGTTCGATTTCCTCCATAACAATCCGCTTTTTGCCTTTCACCCCACCGAATATGTCAACGATCCCTCGATCATTGCGCACCAGCGTCACATGGTGGCCATCAATACCGCCCTGGAGGTTGACCTGACCGGACAGGTGTGCGCCGATGCCATCAGCGACCGCTTTCATTCAGGTGTCGGTGGGCTGGTCGATTTCAGCCATGGAGCGACCCGTGCCCCGGGTGGCAAATCCATTGTCGCACTCTCCGCCACAACGGATGACGGAAGTCTCTCCCGCATCGTCGTGCAGTTCCGGGAGGGAGCCGGGATCTGCCTGGGACGCGGCCATGTCCACTATGTCGTCACCGAACATGGCGTGGCCTATCTGCACGGCAAGAGCATCCAGGAACGAACCATGGCCATGATCAGCATCGCCCATCCCAATTTCCGGGCGACGTTGCTCCAGGAGGCCATACGCCGCCACTATGTCCATCCGGAGTTGGCCGAAATCGATGGCAAGACCTTGATCACCCCGCGTGATCTGAAAACCACCCTGCTGTTGGACGACGGCGCCCAGATCGTCTTTCGCCCCTCGCTGCCGACCGATCAGCTCTCCATCCGGGAGATGCTCTACTCCCTGTCGCAGGTCTCCGTTTATCGACGCTTCATGAGCAATTTAAAGCGTTTCACGTTTCAGCAGCTGAAGCAGTTTGTCTACATCGATCATCGCCGGGATGTGGTGTTGGTGGGCATCATTCCGGAGGCTTATGGCGAGCAGATCGTCTCCGTAGGAGGCTACTATCTCGATCCCATCACCAACCGCGCCGAAGTGGCTTTCGTCGTGCGCGATGCCTGGCAAGGTCGTCGCATTGGTAAATTTGTCATGCAATACCTGGTGACCCTGGCCAAACGGAATGGCATTCGCGGATTTACCGCCGAGACGCTGGTCTCCAATCGTGCCATGCGGGCCGTCTTTGAAAAAAGCGGCCTTAAACTGACCAGCCGCATCGAGGATGATATCATTTTCTACCAAATGGATTTTCAATAGAGCGGAATCTCGAAACGCCACTTCAGGAATGCGATGAGAAAAACTCCTATTTTTTCAAAGATTCCAGCCGAAGCCAACGCCCCTCTGGCGCACTCTGCCCAGAGCGGTCTGGAGTCGTGCCTTGCCGACCGCTGCAAACAACATCATTGTGCCACACATTTTATTTTGGTGATTCTTACCATCACCATGATTTTTTCTTTTATTGACCATCAAAGCAAATGGGCACGCGGTCTCGATTTCTATCAATATTGGGGCGTTGGCCAAGTACTCCGCCTGACGTGTGGTCATGTTCACAATCCCTACATTGACCACGAGAAATTCAGTCAAATCTTGCGCGAACAGGCCGCCAAATCCAGCGATCCGATCACCAGACACGTAGGTGGTTTTCGATCACACCTGCAACTCCAGGCAACCCCCTTATCCTATCTGATATTCAGCTGGTTGCCTTCAGATTATCGCATGGCCCTTACATTATACATATGCATACAGTTTTCGCTATCTTTTTTGGTTGTTTTTTGGATTTTACAAAGTGTCGGCTGTTCCAGAAAACAGTCAATCCTGATCTCGATACTGATTGAATCATCCTACCTGCCTGCCATGTCCGATGTCAGTGTCGGCAACTTCAATATTATTCTCATGTCTGGACTGGTCATGGCCTTTTTTCTGGCTCGCAACATGGCCTGCCATGGCATTTCCGGTGAGGAGTCCCGTATCCCCTTTCGTATCCTGGTCAAGGCTGCCCTGTTATTGACCTGTCTGGCAACGCTGGCCCTGTTGAAGCCACCGATGGCGGCCTACTTCATGGCCTTTTCACTGTTTCTTGTCGCTCGTTTCGGCATGGCGTCAGCCTTGAAGTCTGCTCTCCTGGCGCTGATCCCTGTTGGAGCCGTAGCGACGCTTCCCATGCTCCGTTTTGGTTCCTGGACCATCTGGATGGACTGGATACACTATTTCAAGACGGGCAATGCAGACATGTTCAACCTGGCCGGAACACAGGGCAACGTTTCGACGACCCTGTTTCTGTCCAAGGTTTTTGGTGTTTCATTGAGCATCAGCACCGGCTTTATTATTGTTTTTCTGATTGCAACCCTCTCGATAGCGATCATGCACAGGGGGAAACCACGCCAGACACTCCTCACCTGCCTGACCGATCCCCATTTTGCACTGTCCATCGGCGTCACGGTCAGTCTGGGTCTCTCTCCTCTGGTCTGGGTTCACTACTACACCCTGCTTCCGGTCTCTGCCCTGCTTTTTCTGCACCCCCGCTACGAGAGAACCTCTGCGACCTTTTGGGCACTCCTGGCCATTCTCATGGCCTCGGCGGCGTTGACTCCCGTCTTGGACAAGGTGTTTGCCTTGCTCAGCTTGCGCCCTGTTTCGCACTTTTTCGTCATGATGGTCAGTTGGTTCCCCCTTTGGGTGGCGACCCTGACCAGCATACCTGTGTTGTCACCTACGCATCGGGCGGTCCCACCAGACGTGGCTCCCCTGAAGACCGCTCCAGCAGATCCGGCCGGGTGCGTCATGTGAACACAGAGCCTGATTCATTCAAAATCGGTAACTACCCAGGTACCCCTTCAAGAGAGTCCTGGACATGAAAGCCTTTGTCAGGGCTTCGCCCCGACCCCCACCAGGACTCTGTCCTGGACCTGTCCGGTCGCCAACCCCCTGGACCCCGATTCGTTGCCGGGTGCTGAATGGTTACCAAAATCTATGTATCCCCCAATGCCCCACCCAGAAAAGGCAGGAGCCTGTCCTGGGCTTCGGCCATCGACCACTCCTGAAGACGGGCGATATTGGCCAGATCTTCATACTCGATGCGGCGCACCCCCCCCGCCTCGACCAAACCCAAAGGCCCCCAGGGCGTGG
This sequence comes from Magnetococcales bacterium, assembly GCA_015229045.1. Next base: position 87,034 of record JADGCJ010000001.1, on the reverse strand, counting down.
CAACGAGACGTTGGGTCCGACGCCAAACCAGCCTTTGCATGGGCTGAATGCGCACCCCCAGGGTGGTCGAGTGTCTGAGCAGTATTTTCGCCAGCGCATCGGCCGCCACAGGTCGCACCACCACCTCAATCCGGACTGCCGGGCGACCCTTTTTCATGGTCATGGGGAGCAGGCCCACATCCAGGGCACCCGCTTCGAACAATTTTTCCCAAAGCATGCCAAACCACTCGGGATTCATGTCGTCCACATGTGCCGACAACACCGTGACCGGCTCTTGAAAGGGATCCGCCGTGTCTTCTCCGGGCGATACTCCTTTGTCCTGATCCTCGACAAGAATCCGCAGGGCATTGGCCCGCCCGGAGAGATGTCGTTTTCCCAGGCCAACGCCGGTTCGGTCGATGCGGGTCAACCCGCCTGACGCGAAACGGTTGACCAGATGAGCCAGGATGGCCGTCCCCGTGGGGGTGGCCGTCTCACCGGCAACAGCTTCCGGCTGGATGGGAATCCTGTATTGACGCACCATCTCCACGACAGCCGGCACCGGCACCGGCATGTACCCGTGGTGGCAATGGACGCTGCCGGAGCCACACTGCAAGGGTCCCGCACTCACCTCGGTCACCCCCAGACGCCAGATGGCCCAGGCTGCACCGCATATGTCCAGGATGGCATCCATCGCCCCCACCTCGTGGAAATGGACATCCTCGGGAGGCAGGCCATGCACGGCCCCTTCCGCTTCGGCCAGAATGGCAAAAATCGCCTCGGCCCGCTGACAGACAGGTTCCGCAAAGCCCGCTTTGCGAATCAAGGCCTTGATCTCCGGAAAATGGCGGTGCCCATGCTCATCGGGCACCTGGAAATCGACCCGCAGACCACGCATGCCTTCACGCCGGGATTCACTCACCTCCAGCGTCCAGGGCGGCAGCGCCAGCCCCCTGAGTGCCTGGATCATCTCCTCACGATCCACCCCCAAATCCAGACAGGCGCCCAGAAACATGTCTCCGGAGATTCCAGCATCCAGTTGCAAGTGCCACTTCATACTTTTCAGCTTCCCTTGTTGACCAGATCCACGTTTGAGATCGGCATCGATTTTCAGTCCATTGGACTGACTTGACGGAGGACATGTTGACCTTATACCATCCAGAATCATCAAAAAACATGGAAATTCAGAAAAACACATTCAAAATCGGGCCAGATAATCCATGAGAATGGTTTGAACCGCGCCCACTTTGGAACACATGCTCTCTCTTGTTTGGAAAAAATGTTGGCATGAAAGACTTTATTGACGTATCCCGAAACGGATTTGGTTTGACCATGACTTCTGATTGGCCGGGAGCGAGAGATCAACAAAATCTTTCCCTCCAGGGTGTTCACCTGTATCCTGTCGAGGGTGTTCCTGTCGAGGGTGTCGGATGTCGCAACGGTTTTTGGTCAACCTCCTGGAAAGGATGAGGTGGAGAGCCCCATGTTCAAAGGAATCCTGGTCAGAAAAGAGGCTGCAAACCATCTCGCATCCCTGGAAGAGATTGCGGAGAGTCAGTTACCGGATGGCGATGTCACGGTTCAGGTCGCCTACTCGACCATCAACTACAAGGATGCCTTGGCCATCACCGGCAAATCGCCGGTCGTGCGCCACTTCCCCATGGTTCCTGGCATAGACCTGGTCGGGAGTGTGACGCAATCGGGCTGCCCGGAAGTCCATGTTGGCGACGCCGTGATCCTGAATGGCTGGGGGGTAGGTGAGACCCACTGGGGTGGTCTGGCCCAGAGGGCACGCCTCAAGGGGGAGTGGCTTGTCCCTCTTCCGGCAACGCTGACACAAAGGGAGGCCATGGCCATCGGAACCGCCGGTTATACAGCCATGTTGTGCGTTCTCGCCCTCGAACGACACGGGGTTACCCCCGATCGTGGAGAGATCGTCGTGACGGGTGCCGCCGGAGGTGTTGGCAGCATCGCCGTGCTCCTTTTGGCCAGGCTCGGTTACACCGTCGTGGCTGTGACGGGACGGCAGGAGGAGAGCGGCTATCTGCTTGGTCTGGGCGCTGCCAGAGTGCTGGATCGCGAGGAGTTCTCCAAGCCTGGAAAACCCCTCGGCAAGGAGCGCTGGGCTGGTGCCGTCGATGCGGTAGGCAACCACGTCCTGGCCAACGTATGTGCCACGATGCGCTATCGAGGCGTCGTCACCGCTTGTGGCCTGGCAGGTGGCATGGCGTTCCCCGCCACGGTGGCGCCGTTCATCCTGCGCGGCGTGACTCTGGTCGGCATCGACAGCGTCACATGCCCCCGCGAAGAGCGCGTCGAGGCATGGCAACGCCTGGCCAGGGATCTGGACATGGCAAAGCTGGAAACGATCGCCCGGGAGATTGGCCTGTCGGAAGTGATCCCGCTTGCCACCAGGCTGCTCGATGGCAAGGTTCGGGGCAGAACCATCGTCGATGTCAACCGCTGATTTCAACTCCGGATCGGCGCAGGGCAAGCGCATCATGACCCGGTTTATTTTCCGGTAAAGAGCAGGTAGTATCGCGGAGAGGGATGTCGTCGGAAAGCTCAACTGCTCTAAACGCACAGGGGGGAATCGCATGTCTGGTTTAAAAATCAGCCACAAGCTCGTTCTGGGGTTTTTTTCGGTATTGGTGGTGTTTGGTGTTGGCTTTGGACTCATTTATCAAAATATTTCAGGCATAGAGGTGCGTGCCGCAGAGCTGCGGGATCAACGTCTTCCCATGGTCGTTTTGGCCGATGACACGGTCCTGGCCACCTCCGAAGTGCAAGAAACCCTGACGGATGTTGCCGCATCCCACAACAAGGAGGGCTTCGGTGACGCCCAGAAATCGGCCGAAAGGTTTCACGGCAATCTGAGCAAGATGCGGGAGCTGTCCAAGAGCGGCGGTGATAACGAATTGATTCGCCAATTGGATGATGCGGAAAAAGCTTTTACTTCTTTTCATCAGGCTGGCGAGCGCATGGCCGCCATCTACGTCAAGGATGGCCTGGAAGCCGGCAATGTCGTCATGCCATCCTTCGATGATGCCTCGAAAAAAATCAAGGAAAACGTCTCAACGTTGCGCAAGGGACAAAGCGAACAGGCCAAGGTACGTCTGGACAACCTCCTTGACACCATTCACAGCATCGAAAACACCATGTTGCTGGCCCTTTTCCTGGGTGTGCTGTTGGGAACAGGGATTGCGCTTTTGATCACCCGACAAATCTCCAGGGGCATCGACCAGGGTGTCAAGATCGCCACCTGCCTGGCCGAGGGCGACTTGAATCAAAGTGCCGAAGTAACCTCACGAGACGAGATCGGCGCCATGCTGACCGCCAACAACCACATGGTCGACAAACTCTCCAAAATAGTTGGTCTCGTTCGGAACGCGGGGGACAGTTTGGCCCTGACCGGCCAGGAGATCAGCACAACGGCATCCCATCTGGCCGATCAGGCTACCCAGCAAGCCGCCGCCATCGAGCAAACCTCCTCGGCGATGGAACAGATGATCTCGAACATTCAACAAAATGCCGAGAATGCCCAAACAACTGAAAAGATTGCCCACTCCGCCGCCAAGGAGGCCGTTGAGGGGGGCGAAGCCGTTTCCAAGGCAGTCTCGGCCATGCGCGAGATTGCCGGCAAGATCACCATCATCGAAGAGATCTCCCGCCAAACCAATCTGTTGGCCCTGAACGCCGCCATCGAGGCAGCCCGGGCCGGTGAGCATGGCAAGGGGTTTGCTGTCGTCGCCGCCGAGGTTCGCAAACTGGCCGAACGCAGCCAGACTGCTGCCGGGGAAATCGGTCAGCTCTCGTCGTCCAGCGTCGAAGTGGCTGAGCAGGCGGGCGGGATCATCAATCGACTGGTGCCGGACATTCGCAAAACCTCCGAGCTGATCCAAGAGATTGCCGCTGCCAGCCAGGAGCAGTTCCAGGGGGCCGAACAGATCAATCAGGCGGTCCAGCAGTTGGATCACGCCATCCAAAGCAACGCCGGTGCCGCTGAAGAGATGTCGGCCTCCTGTGACGAGCTTGATCAGCTGTCCAGTTCGCTCCAGGAGGCTGTCAGCTTTTTCCGTCTGAGTGACCAGCAAGCCCGCCACTCCGCACCCACGGCTGGCCGAAAAGCACCCGCTCCCAGACCACCGGCAACAGGCAGACCGCAAAAGCAGGCGCCGAGACCTGCGCCTGCATCGAGACCTGCGCCCGCCGCCGCGAAAAAGTCCCCCGCCGCCTTGCCACCGCCCCTGCCTTGTGCAACACCATCTGGTCGTGCGCCTAAACAAGTGGAAACCAGGAACACTGATTTTGGCTATGCCATCGTCAAGCATCGGGCCTGGAAACAGAAAATGCGCGACTTCCTCGACGGCAAAGAAAAGTTGACTCTGGGACAGATGGTCTCCCACAAGGAGTGCGACCTGGGCAAATGGTTGTACAGCGAAGGCTTGAAAAAGTATGGCCATTTTCCGGAAATGGTGGAGATGGAAAAAATTCACGCCGAGCTGCACACCGTCATCAAGGAAATCGTCCGCCTGAAAGAAGCCGGGGAACCGCTGGCAGCCGAAAAAGAGTACACCAAAGTGGAACCCATCAGCGAGCAAGTGGTCTGCTACCTGCTCGCCATCGATGCCAAAGTATAGGAGAAAAAAGACTCTATTGGGGCACCGCCCCGAATCCTGCCCGGGAGGAAAGAATCATTCCCTTCCTCCCGGGCATCCGTCCCGGTCTTTCGATGATTTTTTTCTGTGTCAAAGCAGCACCCGTTCGATGCCACCCTGGCGGATTTGCGCGACGAACCTCTCCTGCCACCCCCCGCCCAACTTCCGCCTGGCCAACTCCACGGCCAGGAATTCCGCCTGGATCGGCAGTGCCTCGGCATAACGGGAAAGCCCTTGCAAGCACGATGGGCAGGTCGTCAGCAAAAGCGCCTGTGCGCCGGAGCTGTTGTTTTTCGTTAGCGCCGACGAAGCTTCACTTAAAGCCCGGTGCAAACTCTCCTGTTTAGAATAACGGGTCTGGGTAGCCACATCGGGCCGATTGACGGCAAAGGTTCCCGCCTCGCCGCAGCACCGCTCTGTCAAAAAACACCTCTCTCCGAGGAGTTTCTCAACCACCTGCGAACCCGCATGCAAACGGGTGGGCGAGTGACAGGGATCATGAAACAGCAGGGGTGTTTCTCTCGCCTGTTTTGCAGAGGGCTGCGCGAGTGACCACCCCTTTTCCAACAGGTATTCGTGACAATCCATGAGGCGACATCCGGGAAAAATCCGGTCAAACTCGTAGGTGTGCAACTGGGTCAGGCAGGTGCCACAGGAGAGGAGAACCTCCTTGATCGACAAATAGCTCAGGGCGTTGGCCAGTCGATGAAACAACACCCGGTTGCCAGTACTGATCTGGCGTCCCAGGAGCGGGTTGCCAGAAGCACTCTGGGGGAAACCACAGCAGGTGTAACGCGGCGGCAAAACCACCTGTACGCCATGATGAAACAACAAAGCCAAAACCGCCAAGGCGATGTCACTGAACAACCGCTCACAGCCACATCCCGGAAAATAAAAAACCGCCGGACTCCGCTCCTCCATCCGGGACGGATCCCGCAGCAGAGGAATGGATTCAGGATCGTCGATGCCCAGCCAGTGGCGTAGGGGGTAACGCGGTAGCCGGTCCGGGAGTGGGGTCGCGAGCAGGTGGCCCACCTGTCTGGCCAGGGAGGGTGGCTTGTTCGATGCAGATGGTAATTCCAGTTCCAGACCAGGCGTCTGCTTTGTTACCGTAAAAGTCGCGCAGCGACTCGCATGATCGGAGGGTAGAGGGAGGCCTCCTCCATCCATGAAGGTTGGCAACGTCGCATCCTTCTTGTTCTGGAAATGGCATAACTCCACAGCCCGGGTGGGATGAAACCGTTGTCGCCAACGATGCGCCAGACGCTGACCGGCGTACCCCCACTCCAGAAATGTGCGTCGTGACCAGTAGATGGTCTGCGGATCGGTCAGGGTGAGAAACGCCAGCGCCAGTTGCCCTGCCCGGGAGGCCCTTTTCCTGTTCTGATGTTGGAGGGTCTCACGCATGCGAATGGTGACCCGTCCAAAATCAATGTTGACCGGACAGGGAACACGACAGCGATGACAAATTGTGCAATGGTCGGCCAGATCGTTCAGGGCATCGAAATGGTGGACGGAAATACCTCGTTTGGTCTGCTCCTCGTAAAGAAAAGCCTCAATAATCAAACCTGTGGCAAGAATCTTGTTGCGGGGAGAGAAGAGCAGGGAGGCCCGGGGTACATGAGTGGTACAGACGGGCTTGCACTTGCCGCAGCGCAGGCAATTACGAACATCGTCATTCAGGGCGCCCAGTTCGCTTTCACGCAGAATCAGAGCCTCTTGCTGAACAAGGCGCAGCGAAGGGGTATACGCACGCTCCAATCCACTCCCGACCAGGAGCTTGCCACGGTTGAAATGTCCCTGTGGATCCACCTCAGCCTTGTAGCGGGCAAAGGCGGCCAGTTTTTCCGGATCCATGTATTTGAACTTGGTCAGACCGATACCGTGTTCCCCGGATATCTCCCCCCCCAGATTGCGGGCCAGGGCCATGATGCGATCGACGATGTGGTCGGCTTCGCCCAACATGGCGTAATCGTTAGAGTTAACGGGTATGTTGGTATGAACGTTGCCGTCCCCGGCGTGCATGTGCAGGGCGACAAAGAGCCGGCTGGAACGAATACGTGCATGAATGGCGTCCAACTCCTGCCGCACTGCGCTCCAGAATTCACCGCTGAAAATATGTTTCAGGGGTCGTTCCACCTCCCGCCGATAGGAGATCAGCAGTTCTCGTCGCAATAAAACATGGATGAGCGGTTCATGGGTGCGGCGTTGATCTGAAGAAAAAAGATGGTCCGGCAACAGAGGGTCGTCGGCGGGACGGTCGAGACCATCCAGACAGGCCTGCCAGCGCTGTTCAATCCCGCCCAGGAGATCCAGGGCCGCCTTGATCTGGCCAGCCAGAATGGCTTCCCCTTCGGCGCTGCTTTCCAAGGGGGTCGACAGAATGCGTCCAAGACGGTCACCCAGCAAAAACTCCCTGACCGCTGCCAGAATGCGCACCTTGTTGCGGATCGACTGCTCAATATTGATGCGCTCGATACCCTGGCTGTAGGCCGCCAGGCGTTCCAGGGGAATGACCACGTCTTCATTGATCTTGAAGGCGTTGGTATGGGCCGCGATGGCCGCCACCCGCGATCGGTCAGCCCAAAATCCGGCCCGTGCCTCGGGACTGCTGGCGATAAAACCGGCCCCTTCCCGCGCCACGGCCAACTGCACGACATGGAGCGCCGCTCTCTCCACCGCAGCAGCCTCTTCCCCGGCCAGATCGGCCAGGAGCAACATTTTCGGTCGACCACTGCGTGGCGCCTTGGGTGTATAGCCCACGGCCCGCACGTAGCGTTCGTCCAAATGTTCCAGCCCTGCGCACACCACGTCGGGGTGGTGATCGAGATAATTTTTGACTTCAACGATAGCGCTAACAGATACGGCCAAGTCGGTGCCGTAAAATTCGAGACAGACCGTCCGCTTTTGGCTCGGCATGCGGTGCAAAACAAACGTGGCATCGGCGACAATGCCATCGCACCCCTCTTTTTGTACGCCGGGCAGCCCTCCCAAAAATTTGTTGGTGACATCCTTGCCCAGGCCGGGTTTGCGGATCTCTGCGGCTGGCAAGGTCAGGATTCTGCTTGCCCCTTCTTCGGTTGTACCATCGTCAGCCAGCCGCACGACGCGGAAATGTGCCTCCGGCTGGTCATGAATCCGGCGCAGATTGTGATTGAGCCGGGTGACCCGCAACCAATGGCCATCCGGCATCACCATGCGCCAGGAGAGGAGGTTGTCCAGGGTGGTGCCCCACAAAACCGCCTTTTTACCCCCGGCATTCATGGCAATATTGCCACCGATGGTCGAGGCCTGCTGCGAGGTGGGGTCGACGGCAAAAAGATGTCCCACCGCTTCCGCAGCCATCGCCACCTGCCGGGTCACCGCCCCCGCTCCGACGGAGATGGTCGCGACCGGCTCCTGCCGACCCTCCAGATGCATGAACGTCACGGAGCCAATCCGGTCGAGCTTTTCTGTATTGATCACCGCTGTCTGCGGATCAAGAGGGATCCCTGAACCTGTATATCCGGTTCCGCCGCCACGGGGAATTATCGTCAACCCGAGATCGATACACCCCCGCACCAGCGGAAGCAGCTCCTCTTCCCGATCCGGCATGAGGACCACGGTTGGATATTCGACGCGCCAGTCCGTGGCATCCGTGACCTGGGAGACCCGCCCTATGCCGCTGAAATCAATGTTGTCCCGCCGGGTGATGGGTGGTCCCAGACGATAGAGAATCTCCTGGCGAAAACGTCTCTGCTGCGAAAAATGGGCAGCGAAGACCTTGATAGCCTCCCGGCTCTCCTGCACCAGGCGTTCGACGAGACGGTTACCGGCGGCCCGGGCATCGATCTGCTCCAACCGGGTGTGCAGGGTCGCCAACAAATTGTCCAGACGCCGGGGGTTGTCGGCCAGGTCATCCTGCAAAAAGGGGTTACGGGAAACCGCCCAAAGATCGCCCAAAACCTCAAACAACATGCGTGCAGAACGCCCGGTATTCCTCTTGGAACGCAGTTGATTCAAATATCCCCACATCTCCTCGCCAAGGAGCCGGATGACCACCTCCCTGTCGGAAAACGAGGTGTAATTATAGGGAATTTCACGAATGTTCATCAATAGGCCTTGCTAAACCGAATCCATTTCGAGATGTGTAGTTTCTTGAGTCTTGATTTGGGCAAAGGCCTGTCAACGGGGTCCAGGGGGCTGGCTCCCTGGCAGGTCCAGGACAGAGTCCTGGTGGGGTTTGGGGCAAAGCCCCAATGGGGTTTGGGGCGAAGCCCCGAGAGAGTCTTTCATGCCTGTATTTTTTTTCCGAACAAGAAAAACGATGTGTCCTAAAAGTAGACGCGGTCTAATCTTCATGGATGGGGGAAGCCTCCCTCCACCCTCCGATCATGAGAATCGCTGCGCGACTTTCATGGTCAATGGACTTGCCAACGAGTCATTCACCCAAATATGATGCCCTCCACGCGGGGAAAAAGCAAAAGTAACTATTCAGCACCCGACAACAAATCGGGGTCCAGGGGGCTGGCTCCCTGGCAGGTCCAGGACAGAGTCCTGGTGGGGTTCGGGGCGAAGCCCTGACAAAGACTTTCATGTCCAGGCCTTTCTTGAGGGGGTACCTGGAGCAGTTACAAGCAAAATTCTGTGCGATTTTAAAAAACAGCTGCTACCGAGCTTCCTGAACTGCGTCTACTTTGGAACATGTAGTTTCTTTGTGGTCAAGAAAAGCGTTGACATGAAAGACTTTATTGGGGCTTCGCCCCAAACCCCACTGGGGCTTCGCCCCAGACCCCACCAGAAAGGGCACAGCCCTTCCTGGACCATCCCAGTCTTTCAATAGTTAAAAAACTACACATCTCAAAATGGATTTGGTTTAAGTGAAATTCATCCATTGTGCTGATATCCATCTGGATAGCCCCTTTTCCGGCCTGGCGCCCCGCCCGGATGCACCCCATGCCGCGCTGGTGCAATCGACGCGCCGCGCCTTCACCAGGTTGGTGGATCGGGCCGTGGCGGAGCCGGTGGATTTTGTCCTGATCGCCGGGGATTTGTACGATGGCGAATGGCGGGACTTCAATACCGGACTCTATTTTTCGGGCGAGGCCAATCGGTTGCACCGGGCAGGAATCCCCCTCTTCCTCCTGCACGGCAACCATGACGCCGTCAGCCAGATCTCCCGCTCCCTGCCTCTCCCCCCGAATGTCCATCTCTTCTCCCATAAACGTTGTCAAACCCACCGTCTGGAATCGCTTCGGGTCGCCCTGCACGGCATGAGCTTCGGCACCCGGGCCGTGACCAACAACCTGCTCCCCGATTACCCTTCACCCGAACCAGGCTACTTCAACATTGGTCTCCTGCACACCGCCGCCTCGGGTCGCGAAGGTCACGAACCCTACGCCCCCTGCTCCATAATCGATCTCCTCGCCAAAGGCTACGACTACTGGGCCTTGGGACATGTCCATACGCGGGAAATTCTCCATATCTCTCCCCATATCGTCTTTCCCGGCAACCTCCAGGGGCGCAACATTCGCGAAACCGGAGCCAAGGGATTCAACCTGGTCACGGTCCAGGATGGCCGCGTCATCGATCTCCGGTTCGAGGCCGTGGATCTTTTTCGCTGGGAGATGGTTCCCGTCGACGTGACCGGCCTGGTGGATCTCGATACGGCCCTGGCAAGGCTCGAACAGGCCTGCCGTATCATCTGGGAAATGCACCCGGGGCACCCCTTGTGTCTGCGCATCGTGTTCCAGGGAGAGACTACGCTGCATGGCCATCTGCAAAACGACCCGGAAAACCTGATCGCCGCCTGCCAAACCAAAACCGACCTGGTGGGAGAAGGGATATGGATCGAAAAAGTCCAGGTTGCTACCAGACCAGCCCAAAATCCGGCAGAAAGTTCCGAGCGTCGGGATGAGGTCGGAACCCTGCTGCGCGTCGTGCGGGAGGTCGCCGAGACTCCGTTAGCGTTAACAAAGCTCCTCGAGGAGTACCAGGAAATGCTGCAACGCCTCCCGGTTGGCGCCAGACCTCCAGGATGGACCGAGGCAAGCCTGCCCCAAGAGAGTATTCAATCTCTCCTGGAAGAGGCCATGGCCTTGCTGAACCACCGACTCTCCGAACCCGGGTGAGCCATGCGCATCGACCGCCTGCTGCTGACCCGCTATGGCCATTTTACCGCGACCGATATGGACATCGCGCAACAGGCCCCGGGTATGGTCGTCCTGCTCGGCCAGAACGAAGCCGGCAAATCCACCCTGCGCGAAGCGATCGGCGATCTGCTCTTTGGCATCCAGGAGCGGACCACCAACAATTTCATCCATCGCAACGACACCCTGCAAATCGGTGCCCATCTGGTGAGCAACCGTGGGGAGCATCTTGACTTTCAGCGGGTCAAACGGCGCGGCAACTCCGTGCAGGATCCCCAAGGTCGTCCCCTGCCCGACAACCTCCTGCAACCCTTCCTCGATGGAGCCGATCGCTCTCTTTTCGATACTCTGTTCGGACTCAGCCAGGAATCTCTGCGCACGGGTGGCGATCAAATGCTGAAAGCCCAGGGACGCCTGGGAGAGATGATCTTCGGTGCCGCCGGCGGCATGCGCGATCTGGTCACCCTGCTGACCGGACTCAACGAAGAGGCCAAAGAGATCTACACCAGTCGCAAGCGCAGTTCCCTGCCGTTCTACCAGTCCCTGGACGCCTGGAACAATGCCCGCCGCCAGGTCAATCAACTCCTGGTCGGGGCCGAAGAGTGGCAACAGTTGCAACGGGATCTGGCAGCGGCAGAACAGGAACAAAACCGCATCCTCGATACGTCGAGGCTGCTCCAGACCGAGCGCGGCCGACTGGAACGTCTGCGCCGCATCGATCCCTTATGGCGGGAGTTGACCACCCTCCAGGCCGAGTTGACCCAGATGGCCACAGCCCCGGATCTGCCGGAAGATGCCCCCGCTCGTCATCGCCAGGCCACAGAGCGGTTGCAACGAAATCGCGAACGCCGCCAGGAACGCGAAAACGACCTCCTGACAGCCCGGCAGGAACACCAGAAGTTGACCATCAATCGCCCTCTCCTGGCCCGCGCCGACGAGATCAACTCCCTCCACGAAGGCCGTGGCGCCGTCATCAAGGCGCGCAAGGATTTGCCAGACCTGCTCGGTCAACAAAAACGCTGCGGCCACCGCCTGGAAAACCTGGCCCGCGATCTGGGTCAATCCTGGAGCGCCGAAGAGGTGATGCAACGCACCCCTTCCGGCTTGACCTTGGAGGAGGTGCAACGCCTGATTGCCGACTGGACCCGACTTGACACCGAAGAACAACGCACCCGGGAACGTCTCCTCGAAGCGGAAACAGAGCTGACACATATCCAGGACAAACTCGCCACACAACAACCACCCTCCGATCCAACACCTCTGCGGTTGGCCATCGACCAGGTTCACGCCATGGGTGATCTGCCAGGTCGTCTGGAGCGGACTCGTCTCACGGTTGCCAGCCTGGAACGGCGCCTCCAGGAATCCCTGGAAAGGCTTCCCTTCTGGAAGGGGGATGCACACCAATTGGCAAGAATTCCAGTCCCGGTCGCAGCCACGGTGCACCGCTTCGAGAAAGAGTTCGAGACCCTGATCCGGCGCCTGGAACGCGCTGGCGAACACCTGGCACAAGCCACCCGGCAACGCGACAAAATCGATCACGCACTGGCCGGATTCCAGGCCGATGCCACCATGCCGACCCCGGAAACCATCACCCTCGCCCGGCAAAGGCGGGATCTCCTCTGGCAGAAGCTCCATACCTTCATCGCGGGGGGTCCGTGGCCCCAAAACGATCCGCCACCAACCATTCTGGCGGAACGCTATGTCCGGGAGATTCTCGCCGCCGATCTTCTGGCGGATCGGCGCGTCATGGAAGCAGAACGGCTGGCCCGTTATGGCTCCCTCCAGGAGGAGTTGGCCCAGGCCCAACAGGAGATCGCCCACGCTGCGACGGAACTCCAGACCGCCCGTCAGGAGCGGGATGACCACATGACCCAATGGCGCCAACGATGGACCTTTCTGGCCGGAGAGCCTGGCTGGCCCACGGAAATGTCCGCCTGGATGGTGCAACGCGAAGGGGTCCTGCGTTTTCTGGAAAGCCTGGAAACCGCCCGCGCCGAAGCCCACACTCTGCACCAGGAGCTGGAGAAATCGAAACTTTTACTGATCCAGAGGTTGGCGCCTCTCTTGACCGTAAGAGATAACGCCCCCGATCTTGCCACATTGATGCAGCATGCCCAGGGGATCCTGGAACGCCTGCAACGCGAGATTGATGTCTGGTCCGGCCTGCACAAAGAGCGGGACCGCTGCCAGGTTCTGCTGACGCGCGAAAACCAACGCCTGGCCGCAATCGAGCAGCGGCAAAAAAAATTGCAGGAACAGTGGCTCCTGACCATGAAAAGCCTGGGGCTGGATGATTCGGTCACCGTCGAAGCCGCGGGGTTGGCCCTGGCAACCTGGCAAAACATTCGCCAGGAAGCGGAAAAATGGCGCGACTTCGAGGAGCGAGTCCAAGGCATCCGCCAGGAAGAAAAGGACTACTCCCGTTGGGTCCGCAGCGTAGCCGCCGACGTGTTGCCCATGGACAACAACCCCGGCGAAGAGAGCGCCATTCTCGTCACGGGCCAGGCGATTTTCGACACCCTGACCCTCCACCGCGAACAGGCCCATCGCAAAAAGGAGCTGGAACACCACATCTCCCGCTCCACAACCATCATCCAGGAGGCCGATGCCGAAATCGCCCTGGCCTCAGCCATGTTGCAAACCTTGCGCGATCAGGCTGGCTTGCCGGCAGAGGGGGATCTTGCAACCGCCATTGCGCAGGCAGAACGCAAACGCACTCTTCTCCGGCGCATCGATGACCTGACCGGACGCATCACCACCGAAGCCGATGGTGCCACCCTCGACCAGGCTCTGGCCGACATGGCCGGTATGGATCCGGAGCAGATCAAAAGGGAGATGGATCAACTCTCGCGCGATCTGGAGGCCTTGCTCCCGGCGAGCAGCCAGGCCGGGGAACGGGTACAGGAACTGCGTACCCGTCTGGCAGAGTTGACGGCAGGCCGGGGAGCCGCCGCCGCCAATCAGGATGGCAACAACGCCCTCGCCTTGTTGCAGCAACAGGCCCACCGCTGGATGGTCCTGCGCACGGCGGCCTTTCTTCTCGGAGCGGGCATCGACCGTTATCGTCAGGAACGGCAGGGGCCGATCCTGGAGCGGGCCGGTCAACTCTTCGGCATTCTGACCTGCGGCCGGTTTGTCGGCTTTCACGCCGAATACGACCAGAAGGATACCCCTATCCTCTTCGGGCTGCGCGCCGACAAATCCACCTGCCCGGTCACAGGCATGAGTGACGGCACTCAGGATCAACTCTATCTTGCCTTGCGAGTCGCCATCATCGAGGCATATGGGCAGCGCAACGAGCCTCTGCCCTTTATCGCCGATGACCTTTTTGTCAACTTTGACGATCAACGCTCGGCGGCCGGCTTTGATGTCCTGCTGCAATTGGCACGTTCGACGCAGATCCTCTTTCTGACCCACCATCACCATCTGGCCACTCTGGCCGAGCAGCGAGGTGGGAATCGGGTGACCATCCTTCAGATTTGAGGGAACAGACAGACAAAAGAAAAGAGCGGGCTGGACCCAGTCCAACCCGCTCCTTTTTGCCACCAACAACGCCCCAGAACAAAAAGGGGTGTCGTTTCATCCTGCACAGCCTACAGACGGAGTCAGCGTACCTCGATCAACTCCACACGGCGGTTTTCCGCCCGGCCTGCATTGGTCTTGTTGTTCGCGATGGGATGGCTTTGGCCCAACCCCTTGCTGGTCAAGCGATTGGCGGAAACGCCATGTTTGACCAGGTAGTCTTTCACAGCCTTGGCCCGCTTGTTCGACAGCGGGTTGTTGTGCTTGGGACCAAGCCGATTGTCGGTATGCCCTTGAATCTCAAAATTGAGACCCGGGTTCTGCTTCAGCACTTTGACCACTTCGTTGAGGGAAGAGTGAGCGCTGGCAGGAATATCCCAACGATCGGTCTTGAAGTTGACATTTTTGATGACCCAGCACCCCTCGGAGGTCACGGTTGCACTTTTCGGGGTATTGGGACACCTGTCCTTGCTGTTGAGAACACCATCGCCATCGTCGTCCCCATCGACGACCTTCGCTACCGGCGGCTGCTCGGGCATGGGCGGCGGCCTCTTCACAACAGGCTCTGGCATCGGTTCTTTGATCGGGCAACCCTTTGCGTCAACCTTTGTCCCTTTGGGAGTATCAGGACATTCGTCGATGCTGTCGGGAACCCCGTCACCGTCACTGTCCTGCGAAGTCTCCTCGCCAAAATAGAGCTGGGTTCCAGCATTGGCCAGGGGACGCTTACCCTTCTGGGGGTGCCACTGCGGCCACCCTTGGGAAATCCACCCCTCGCGCGACGGACCAGCTTCTGACGGACCAGACCCCAGAATCAAGGAAACGATTCCCAACCCAAGGATCGCCGCATTTTTCAACAATTTCATCTCTCCTCCTGTTCATTTCAGAATACTTTTTCAGAAGCATGACACGGCATGCCAAACCGCGTGCAAGCACACTTCCCTCCGTCACCTCACGGCATGGCGCGTGTTTGTACCACCCTTTTTACATGATTTCCACACCATAAATAAAGGGACCGGACACCGGGCCCGGCCCCTTCTCCGGATTCATGGCCAGAACAGATCGGGTCACATGGTCACAAGAGGCAGATCACCACCAACCCCAGGGACCACCACCCCAGCCACCGCCCCAGCCACCATTCCAGCGACCGTTCCATCCACCCCATCCACCGGGACCGCCCCAGCCATAGCCGGGACCGCCCCAGCCATAGCCGGGACCGCCCCAACCATAACCGGAACCACCCCAACCATAACCGGAACCGCCCCAATAACCCGGGCCACCACCCCACCAGGCCTCGCTGGAACCGGGCACGGCCATGGTTCCCATCGCGAGCATGGCGGCAACACCCAACACGGCAATGGTCTTTTTCATGAATTCCCTCCTCTGCTGCTGAAGAAAAACAAGAAACATGGCTTTTCCGTATACCCAATCGCATCTGTCGATGGCAAGCCATTTTTTCACACATTCTCCCCAACCAAACAGCATGCGTTATTCCAATTCCAGACCAGGATGGATACGAAGCGACAACGAGTGAGCGACGAGACAGTACGTGTTGGGTACGGCGAGGAGTGAGTGAGGCAGTCAACGAAGCAGACGCTTGATCTGGAATTGGAATTACGACCACGGGACAAAACCTGGCTGGCCCTTTCCGAAAATGATCTGGCAACACAAGCATGCGGCCCTCACACTCCCGTACTGCATGAAATCCACACCTCCCGACCTCCCGCACATCACGGCGGCAAATAAAATCCTACTGGAAACACCAGGATGGGTTTACGTCCCACAATCATTTCCGCTAGAATCACCCAAGTCCGAGGCTTGAGGATCGCGTTCCGTCGTCGAATCGCGGATCCTTGTCTCTTGTCATTCAATGCGACCCGCCGCCTTCCAGGCCCAAATGGCCAAGGCGGCTGGCACACCGTTCCGGTCCGGAACGACTTGACGCAATTATGGGTGAACCATGGCCAATGTCGTCATCGTGGGAAGTCAATGGGGAGATGAGGGGAAAGGCAAGATCGTCGATCTCCTCACGGAGAATGCCGATGTCGTTGCCCGCTATCAGGGCGGACATAACGCCGGCCATACCCTGGTGATCAATGACAAAAAATATGTTCTGCATTTGATCCCCTCCGGTATCCTGCATCCGGGAAAAATTTGCATCATCGGCAACGGCGTGGTTTTGGAGCCCACGGCACTGCTGCAGGAAATCGAGGATCTTACCAACCAGGGGATTCCGGTCAACAGCAACAACCTCATGATTTCGCCACTGACCAACCTGATCATGCCCTACCATCGGGAACTCGACCAGGCCCGGGAGAGACGCAAAGGCAAAGGCAAGATCGGCACCACCGGACGCGGCATCGGTCCCGCCTACGAAGACAAGGTCGCCCGACGCGGTATCCGTGTCGGTGACCTCTACAATCGCGCCATCTTTGAGGAAAAACTCCAGGAAAACCTCTCCCTGCATAATTTCATGCTGGAAAACTATTACCAGTCCCCCACCTTCAAGCTGGAGGCCATCCGCGACGACTATCTGCGCATGGCCGACAACATGGCCCCCTTTGTCGCCGATGTCGGTCATTTTCTCAGCAAGCGTATCCGCGACAACGCCGCCATTCTCTTCGAAGGGGCACAAGGCACCATGCTCGATGTCGATCATGGAACCTACCCTTTTGTGACCTCCTCTTCGACCATCGCCGGCAACGCCTGCAATGGCACCGGCGTAGGCCCTACCGATATCGACTACATCCTGGGCATCTCCAAGGCTTACACCACCCGGGTCGGCAGCGGCCCCTTCCCAACGGAACTGTTTGACGATGTTGGCGCCCACATCTCCAAGGTGGGCAAGGAGTTTGGTGCCACCACCGGGCGGGCGCGCCGCTGCGGCTGGTTCGATGCCGTCGTCGCGCGGCATGCCGTCCATACCAATAGTTTGACCGGGCTGGCCGTCACCAAACTCGACGTCCTGGATGGCCTGGAAAAGCTGCTCATCTGCACCGGCTACACCCATAACGGCACAACGTTTGACCACATGCCCAGCGATCCCTCCGTCCTCGGCGCTTGCACGCCGGTTTACGAAGAGATGCCGGGCTGGAAAACCAGCACCCTGGGCATCAATCGCTTTGAAAAACTCCCCCAGACCGCCCGCGACTACATCCGCCGCCTGGAAGAGCTGATCGAACTCCCCGTGGCCATCATCTCCACCGGGCCGGATCGTGTGCAAACCATCATGCTGGAAAATCCGTTCGATGCTTGATGGCCAAAAATAAAAGCGTCAAGACAGAGAAGATTTTATTGGGGCTTCGCCCCAAACCCCATTGGGGCTTCGCCCCAAACCCCATTGGGGCTTCGCCCCAAACCCCACCAGGAGGAAGGGCACAGCCCTTCTTCCTGGACCTCCATCCCAGTCTTTCAAACGTTTAAAAAAATATATACCCGTTTTTTCCAGACCGCCTCACCCCCCCTGCGTCTGCTCCCGGGTCTTGAGAAACCGCACCTTGGGCCACTCCCGACCAGCGTTGTCCAAATGCCAGGCATTGCGCGCCAGAAATACCGGCGCTCCGTCATGATCCTCCGCCATGCTGGAAAGATTGGCATCCTTGAAGGATTGCAAGACAGCACGGTCGTCACTCTCCACCCAGCGGGCCGTGTGCAACGAAGTCCCCTCAAAATGAACCTGAATGTTGTATTCGGTGCGAATCCGGTCGGCGAGAACCTCAAACTGCAGAGTACCCAGCACACCAATGATCCACTCCGAACCAAGGTTGGTCTTGAAGACCCGCGCCGCCCCCTCCTCGCCAATCTGACACAAGGTACGTCCCAGATGCTTGGCCCGCATGGGGTCGTCGGCGCGTACCTTCTGCAACAACTCGGGGGCAAAACTCGGAATGCCGGTGAAGTGCAATTCCTCCCCTTCGGTCAGCGTGTCACCAATGCGCAGGTTGCCATGGTTGGGGATGCCAATGATGTCCCCACCCCAGGCATCCTCTGCCAGACCCCGATCCTGAGCCATGAAAAGCAAAGGGTTATGGATGGTCAACACCTTGCCCGAACGCACATGGCGCAGCTTGTCCCCACGCCGGAAATGGCCGGAACAAATCCTTAAAAAAGCCACCCGGTCCCGATGCTTGGGATCCATATTGGCCTGGATCTTGAAGACAAACCCGGACACCTTCTCTTCACTTGGCTCCACGGTACGCTCTCTGGCCGGTTGCGGACGCGGCGACGGGGCCAGACGCACCACGCTCTCCAACAGCTCCCGTATGCCAAAATTATACAAGGCACTGCCGAAAAAAACCGGCGTCAAATGCCCTTCACGATAGGCATTCAGGGAGAAGGGGGGACACAAACCCCGCACCATGTCGACGTTCTCCCGCAAGCTCTGCGCCGCCTCGACCGGCAGGAGATCATCCAGACGTGCATCTTCCAGACCCTGGCAGGCGATGGCTTCGGGTACATGGTCATTGCGCCCGCGCTCCATGAAGAGCAGTCGATCATTCACCAGGTCATAGCAACCCAAAAATTCGCGTCCCATGCCAATGGGCCAGGTGGCCGGGACCACCTCCAGGGCCAGATCCTGTTCCACCTCATCCATCAGGGTAAACGGATCGCGTCCGTCGCGATCCATCTTGTTGATGAAGGTCATGATGGGTACATTGCGCAAGCGGCACACCTCGAACAATTTGCGCGTCTGCTCTTCGATTCCTTTGGCTGCATCGATGACCATGATCGCCGAATCGACCGCCGTCAGGGTGCGGTAGGTATCCTCGCTGAAATCCTCATGCCCTGGCGTATCCAATAAATTAAAAATACACCCGCCAAACTCAAAGGTCATCACCGATGCCGACACCGAAATGCCCCGTTCCCGCTCGACCTTCATCCAGTCGGAACGAGCCGAACGACGCTGCTGTCCCCGCGCCCGCACCTCGCCGGACAATTGAATGGCCCCGCCAAACAACAACAGCTTCTCGGTCAGGGTTGTCTTTCCGGCATCCGGGTGGGAGATGATGGCAAAGGTGCGACGTCGCGCAATCTGTTCCGGGTCGTGATTCATAGTACCTTGTCATCCGGTAAAAACATTATCGTCAATTCTGTCTTGTATATTGCGGGCTTGGCAGTTTTTTCAATCGATCAACTTCAGGGCATCTCGGTATCTTTTATCGGCAATCCGAGTAACAGACCAGCCTTCAGCATGGTTTTGTCCAACGTGTAGAGAGTCCGGACATGATGATTGCGGGCAACAGCCAGATGCAAGGCATCCCCGGCCCGTAATCCGGTGGCATAATTCCTCAGATATTGCCCGGCCAAATCAAAATCATCACGAGTTGGCGATAACTCAACAAAAGACTCGGCAATCATCTTTCTGAAACGGTTATCAGCCTCCAGTGCATCCTGCTGCACCATGCGTCGCATGCGTACCTCGCGAGCCAACAGCGAGGAGAACTCAACGCAAGTCCAATGACTGACCGCCCATTTCTCGTTTGCAAGCTGAACGACGAACTCTTGAATCCTTCGACTGCTCAGTTCTTCAAGGATCAGTGGGGCAACAAAGCTGGTATCAAAGTAGAACACCTACAACTCTTCATCCCGCATATCCCGCAGCAACCGGGCGCTGGAGTCACTCCAGGCGGGCATGTCGGCACGAAAAGCCTGCAAGGAGAGCAACTGGCTTTCAAGTCTCGGCAGCGCGGAGAGAGTGGCGACCGGATCCCCCTGTCGTGTAATGACAACCTCCTCCCCTGCCGCTACCCTGTTCAACAACTCATCAAGTTGCGTCTTGGCCTGTACAACGCTGACCGTTACCATAAAAACCCTCCAGGGGCAAAAACCACCTTTGGTAAAACCTCCACGCCACTCTAACACAGCGGACGAGCAGCACGACACCTGAAAAGGCCTTACGCTCCGAGACGCAGCTCGAATGAATGGGCTGCCTGTTCCACAAGAAGACGCAAATGCTCGAGGAAAGTCCCCAGGATCAAGGTGGTTCCCAGCATTTTAGTCAGCTCCTCGGTAGCCCGGAAAAGATGTTGCGCCTCCTTGAAAGTGAGGCCGGTCGGAACAGAAAAAAATTCCAGCCTGCTGGCACCTTCGATCACATCCAAACCTATTTTACAGGTGTAACAAACCATCGCCGACAGAAAGACAATTTTCAGACGAAAAGAGAGTTCCCTGTTCAGAAAATAGGCCATGTACAAACCAAATCCAACGAAAAATGGACCGAGGCATAATTGCCAGTAATAGCTTGGATAGTGTAGAACTTTATTGGCAAGCGTCGAGTTTTGTGCATACTCGCGAGCCAGATGACCGAAGGCTGTCCCCATGCGTTCGTGGATCTGGGCCGCATCATCGATGCCGTCGTACAGAAAAAAGAGGGCAATCCACAACCAGACCATGGCAACCCTGCTGTTGCCCATGCTCTGGCTCTGTTTGCGAATCAACCAAGCCACCAAACCCGTCACCACAAACTGGGCACTGGAAAACCAGGTTGGCAGATTGGCTTCCAAAGTGATATCAAAAAGCTCGCTCAAATCCTTGTCATGGATCCAGTGACCATAATAAATCCCCAGGTCCAGGCAGTAGACCAGAAAACTGATCAGGAAGAGTGTCCAGAAAATGCGCCGGGAAGAGAGGGTCAGGGTCGTCATCGCTCAATTTTTCCTGCAAGACAGGGAGGAGCCATTGTCCACGATTTCCTCCTTGCCGTCCACTCATATCCAGAGTTGCCCGGCCAGATACTTTTCCCCAGTTTCTGTGGAACAGGTTGTGGACAACTCGTGAAGGAATTCTTCAATACATTGTCTTTGATGTATGTTTTTATAAAGTGACTAAATTTTAGGCAATTCAACCGTTCTCCCCTGTCATCTGTGGATAACTCTGTGGACATCTCGTGAACAATATGGGAATGATCCTTCCTGTGCCGCAGTCACGCAACGAATCTCGTGAGACAATTGGTAGGCATGCGCAACATTTTCAATACTCTACGCTGATTCAAATCATGAATCAGCCCATGCGCATTTTAAATCCGATTTTTATGGCCCCCATTTTGCCTGTGGATGAGTGTGCCTCCCCCCCCTTGTCGAACACCCTTCCGGTGTTGGTTTGATTTTTTGTGCTGCACGAGGCGATCGTGGTTGCTGAATCTCCATCCATTCCTCCTCCCGGCAAGAGCAAGCCAAACTCCCGTCTGCGGCCTATCGTCTCGCTGCCCCTGTTGAT
The DNA here is from genome assembly GCA_015229045.1 of Magnetococcales bacterium. Next base: position 65,532 of record JADGCJ010000001.1, on the reverse strand, counting down.
TCTGGCGGCTTTTCTGGTCTTGTTTGAGGAGTTTGTCTGGAATCGCATCACCCAATTGATGACCATCCTGAGCCGATTGCGCCTTCTGGCCCGGTTGGAAAGGTGGATGTCGGGACTGACGCCCTACCAGACCCTGGCCCTGTTTGCGATACCCATTCTGGCCTTGATACCAGTCAAAATATTGGCTTTCTACCTGCTTGCGCGCGGACAAGTTGTCAGTGGTGTACTCCTGATCGTGGCGGCCAAAACGGTTGGAACCGCCATTTCGGCAAAACTGCTGGTGATTGCGAAGCCAAAACTGCTGACCTTTCCACTCTTCGTCTGGGCTTATGACAAGGCCAACGCCCTCAAGGAGTGGGCTCACGATCTGCTCGCCGACCTGTGGCTGTTGCGCCTCATGAGAACCTTTCGGGCCACACTCAAGACCTGCATCGGCTATTTCAAGGTGCGCGCTCACATGTTCTGGCTCAATGGTTCCATGGTGGTTCGACGCTGGTGGCGTGGATGGTGGCGTTAATCGATCATCGCATGCAAAATACCCTGGACCACCTGTTTGGCGAATTGTCCCGCTGCATGATCGGGGAGCGTCTGCATCTCCGGCGTCGCCTCCAGGGTCTGGCGCGACAGCTGCGCCATGGCCAGCCCGTGGATCCGGACCTGCTGACCCGCCTGAGCCAGACCATGGTTGCCGCCCGCGAGCGCATGGAGAGACGAGCGCAAAACCTGCCTCATCCGGAGTTCCCCCAGGAACTCCCCGTGGCGCAACGGCGAGAAGAGATCGCCCGTCTGATCCAACAGCACCAGGTGGTTGTTCTGAGTGGCGAGACCGGCTCGGGCAAGACGACACAGATTCCCAAGATTTGTTTGACATTGGGGCGTGGTGTCGAGGGCATGATCGGAGTGACCCAACCCCGGCGCATCGCCGCCCGGACCATTGCCGCCTATCTGGCGCGCGACCTGAAGAGCGAAATGGGCTACCAGGTCGGGTTCAAGATTCGCTTCAGTGATCGCATCGGGCCGGACACCTGCCTGAAGATCATGACCGACGGCATTCTGCTGGCCGAGACCCGCTCCGATCCCCTCCTCGCCCAATATGACACCCTGGTCATCGACGAAGCCCACGAACGGGGCCTGAATGTCGATTTTCTCATCGGTTATGTCAAACGCCTGCTGCCCCGCCGTCCCGACCTGAAAGTGATCATCAGCTCGGCCACTTTGGATACCGAAAAGTTCTCTCGCCATTTTCACAACGCCCCGATTGTGGAGGTGAGCGGCAGAACCTATCCGGTGGAGGTGCGCTATCGTCCGATGGAGCACCCCTCGGCAGACGATGCCGACGAAGAACCCGACCCGGAACAGGCTATTCTGGCCGCCGTCGACGAGCTGGCCGCCCTGCAACCCTTTGGCGATATTCTGGTGTTCCTGCCCGGTGAGCGCGAAATCCGGGAGCTGGCCGAGGCGTTGCGCAAGCACCATCCGCCGCAGACCGAGATTCTCCCCCTCTTCGCCCGTCTCTCCACGACAGAGCAAAATCGCATTTTCGAGTCCTCCAACCGGCGACGCATCGTCCTGGCGACCAATGTGGCTGAAACCTCGATCACCGTGCCCGGCATCCGCCATGTCGTGGATACCGGCCTGGCGCGCATCAGCCGTTTCAGCGGGCGCAGCCGTATTCAGCGCCTGCCGGTGGAAAAGATATCCCAATCCGCCGCCGACCAACGCAAAGGGCGCTGTGGACGTCTCTCCGCCGGGGTGTGCATCCGGCTCTATTCGGAAGAGGATTTTCAGCAGCGTCCACGTTTCACGGAGCCGGAAATTTTGCGCTCCTCCCTGGCGGCGGTCATCCTGCGCATGAAGGATCTCGATCTGGGCCCTGCCGAGCGTTTTCCGTTCGTCGACCGTCCCGGGGCCAAGGCCATTCGGGATGGCCTGCGCCTGCTGCGCGAACTGGGCGCACTGGACACGGCAGAGCACCTGACCGAAACCGGCCGCCAACTGGCGCGGCTCCCCATCGACCCGCGTCTTGGCCGCATGCTCCTGGCTGCCCGGGAGTACGGCGCCCTGGCAGAGGTGTTGATCATCACGGCGGCCCTGCATGTTCAGGATCCGCGCGAGCGTCCGCACGACAAGCGAGAAAAAGCCGATCAATTGCACAATCAGTTGCGTGATCCCCAATCCGACTTCATGACCCTTCTCAAACTGTGGGAGTTTATCGAGACGGCGACACAACAGGCCAAATCGAAACGCAAGCTGCGTCTTTTTTTGAAGGAGTCCTTCCTCTCCCCCTCCCGGGTGCGCGAATGGCAAGAGATTTATCAGCAACTGTCGCGACACATCAAGGAGAGCGGCACCCGCATCAACCAGGTTCCGGCTCTGTATGAGGATATTCATAAATCCCTGCTGGCCGGACTGCTGGGCAACATTGGCTGCAAGGTGGTCAAGAGGGAGTTCACCGGCATCCGGCAGATGCTCTTTCACGTTTTCCCCGGCTCGGGCCTGTTCCGAAAACCACCGGCCTGGATCGTCGCAGCCGAGCTGGTCGAAACCACCCGTCTCTATGCGCGCACCTGTGCCTGGATCGATCCGCAATGGGTGGAAATGGTTGCCGGTCCTTTATGTTCGGTCAGCCATCTGGAGCCGCACTGGAACAACGATCTGGGTCAGGTCATGGCCTGGGAGAAGGTGATGTTCCAGGGATTGGTGATCGTGCCCCGGCGACCTGTCCATTATGGTCCTCTGGATCCGGAGACCTCTCGGACCATTTTTATTCAATCTGCCCTCGTCGAAGGCTCTCTGAAGAGCCGCGCCCCCTTCCTGGAACACAACCGACTGTTGGTGGCCGAGATTCGTGCCCTGGAACACAAGGCCCGTCGCCGCGATCTTCTTGTCGAGGATCGGGAGATCCATGATTTTTATGACAAGCGACTCCCCGCGCATATCCACACCACGCAGGCTTTTGAATTCTGGCAGCGTCAGGAGGAGAAGGCGAATCCGCAGCACCTTTTTCTGACTCGGGAGATTCTCCTTCAGGAGGGTGCCAACGGCGTTGCCGGGGATGTCTATCCGGGGCATCTGGTCGTGCAGGGGCAGGAGCTGGCTCTGGAGTATCATTTCAATCCGGGTGCCGAGGGGGACGGCATCAGCGTCTGGATTCCTCTTCCCCTGCTCAACCAGATGCCTGCGGCGCCGTTCGAGTGGCTGGTGCCGGGGCTGTTGCGTGACAAGGTGCAGGCCTTGCTGCGAACGCTTCCCAAGGGGTATCGACGTCATCTGGTGCCTTTGCCTGCTACCATCGAGCGTTGTCTGGCAACCCCGCTTCCCGAACGACCTTCTCTGGTGCAGGCGTTGGCGGAACGCATTTTTCGCCTTTATGGTCAGCGCATTCCCCTGGAAGAGTGGCGTCCGGAGGGAGTGGCAGAGCATTTGCGCATGAATTTCAAGATTGTCGCCCCCGACGGCGAGCGTATTCTGGCCCAGGGGCGTGATCTGGAGCAGATACGTTCCACCCTCGGCAGCGAAGCGCGGGAGAGTTTCCAAGAGCGGCCAGCGACCCCCTGGGAGCGCCAGGGGATGGTGCGTTGGGAGTTTGGTGATCTACCCGAGGTGATCACCCTGCCCTCGGCCGGGCACACCCTGCATGCCTATCCCGCCCTGCGCGACGACGGGGAGAGCGTGGCCACGCTTCTCCTGGACGCCCCGGCACTGGCGGCTGAAACGACACGGGCCGGGTTGCGGCGGTTGTTTCTGCTGCACCTGGCCAGGCAGGTGCGCGAGGCGCGCAAGCAGTGCAAACCGGACCCGGCTTTGCGTTTGTCCTATACCGAGACCGGGGCTGTCGCGTCTCTGGTGGACGACATCATTTTGGCGGCTGCGGAGCGGGTGTTTCTGCGTACCCAGGATACCGGGGAGAGTCGCGTTAGCGCAAACGAAACAATCCGCACCAAGAGTGCGTTTGACAGGCGGCTTGACGAGGGGCAATCCCGATTTCTGCCAACCGTAATGGAGTTGCACCGCCTCACCTCTGCCATTCTCATTCACCACCACGCCATCCTTCTCGCCCTGGCCAAGGCTGGCAACGCCGCCCAAACCAGCCTCGTGCCGGAGATTCGGGAGCAACTCGCCCAGCTCGTCTACCCCGGTTTTCTGATCCACACGCCACCCAAGTGGCTTGCCGAATATCCGCGTTACTTGCAAGCCATCACCCTGCGTCTGAAACGCTTCGCCCTCGCCCCAAGCAAGGATCGCGACAAGGCCGCCCGCTTGCTCCCCCTCTGGAAAGCCTGCCTCGATCGCCAACAACAAGAACGCCAACAAGATTGGCTCCGGCTTGCCCAACACCCGCAGTGGGAACAGTTTCGCTGGATGCTTGAGGAGCTGCGCGTCTCGTTCTTTGCCCAGGAATTGAAGACTGTTGCGCCGGTGTCGGAAAAACGGCTTCTGAAAATGTTGGGGGAGATGGCGTGAGGGGGGGGGGATTGTTTCACGGTGCGCCCTATGACGCGGAGGGAGAGGGTTGCGATGAACCAGAATTGAAACAACATGCCAAAGCTCACCTAAATCGGCACCTCTTTTCTTGATGTTTTTCAAGTCTCGATCAAATCGCCGGGTAATGATGATATCAAGCATTTATCTGTAGGTTTCTTTGAGTTGCTCAAGATCGTCAAACCTGATCAGCCCCTTCCCCTCCACCGCATCGTCAAGCGCCTCCCTAGTCTTCTTATTGGGAACCCGCAAAGAGAGGGGTAGCCCTTGTTGCTGGACGATTTGCTTGTAAAACATGGTGATGGCCGTCGTGGCATTCAGACCGAGCAGATCAAGGACGGCTTCGGCTTCCTGTTTGAGGGCCGGATCCAGGCGGGCGCGTAATGTGGCTGATTTGGGCATTGATCACTCTCCAGGCAAAGGCGGGCGGATGGAGAGAATGTACCCCTTTCGGGGAACATTACCAATCACCATGAAGCATCCTGGATTGAATGTATTCCAACAAGTCAGTCACCTGGGCAATAATCAAAGCTCGATCCAATGGCTCGTCTTCAGATTCTGGCCAAGTGTAGCGATGTTCAACAGCAAACGGGGTAAAAATTACCCACTCCCATAAATTCGCTACATCCACGCCATTGTCAGCCAACAGGAGAAGTAAACGGCTGATATCATGGGTAGTCGGAAACAGAACATCCAGGGTTACGAGCCAGGACTTCAGGCCCTTTTCAACTGCCTGCTGGGTATGAAAACCAAAAATGGCATCAGTGAAGAGTTCTGGATTCACCATGCCGGTCAATGCCTTAAGATCAGAACGAGCCAGTTTGAAAAGGACGCAGGCGTGATCAATGCTGTTCATAGATCACCTTCCCCTCACGCAAAGCACGGGCAACCAGGTGATTTTTGGCCGTTCGCCACTGTTCCACCTCAATGTCGCTGAACAAGACAATATCCTTGGACACCGGCATATCCGCCAAAATGAGCAACAATCTGGCCATGGCCCGGCGACGACTGTTATGCAACCCGTAGGTCTCGGTCGTGATCACCAGCAAATCCACATCCGAATCCGGGGTGTCATCTCCCCGCGCCCGTGAACCAAACAAAATGATCTGTTTCGGATGAATGGCCTCGACAATGCGGGCACTCATGGCAACCAGGTCGATTCCGGACATGATAGAAAGCACCATCTCGTGTATTTGCTGGTTTTTCAAGCAATCACAAGTAACTTCGATCTTCTCAAAAGCATCAAATTCGTCACTTATGAATGGACTAACCGCCCTTTCAACTCAGGATAGTCGCCAAATTGACTATCCATGCTAACCAACATCCCGTCGTACTCAAGCGCAGTTGCAATAATAATACGATTAAAAGGATCACGATGAATACTGGTCAAGGCTACTGCACGTACAGCAATGTTTCGTGTTAAAGGCAACATCTCTACGTGAGACCCCTCCAGGGCGCAGGCAAACCAGGCAGAAGGAGACAGTGGCAGGGACAATCTCCCGCGACTGTGCGCCAATGCCAACTCAAAGCATGACACCGCAGACACACCTATTTGTTCTGCATTGTCTATTTTTTCGAGCAGGCGAGGGGATAATCTGTCATGTTCAAGGTTGATCCACCAAAACCAAATGTGGCTATCCAAGACAATCATTTAAGACATTCCCAATCGTTTGCATCCACGATGGGAGTGACGATATCCCCAAGCGTCTTTCCTTGACCAGCAATCTCCGGATGGGGCTGCCGACGAGGCTTGATTGGATGAACGGCTTCTTCATCAAGAGTCACTGCGGTCAACTCGATACGATGATTGACGAACGACTCCGGCAGATCAATGACCACTCTTCGTTCTTTGACATCCATGATCAATCGTTGAGTCTGCATGGGTATCCCCGGATATTGTTCAAAAATCACCTCGTGTCTCTGAATCATATCTTCAGATTGGCCAGCCGCCAACAAAAAACCGCCCGGTCTCCCGGGCGGTTTCGTTAGCGCTGACAAAAGTCGGCGATCCGGAACAACCGATCAGACCGAATAATACATCTCGAACTCCAACGGATGCGGCGTGTGTTCGATTCTGTAGACCTCGGCCATCTTCAACTCGATCCAGGCGTCGATCAGGTCGTCGCTGAAGACATTGCCCTTCTTGAGGAACTCCCGGTTGGCGCTCATGTGGGCCAGCGCCTCACGCAAGGAGCCACACACGGTGGGAATGTTTTTCAACTCCTCGGGAGGAAGATCATAGAGGTTCTTGTCGATGGGTGCGCCGGGATCAATGCGGTTTTCAATGCCATCCAGACCAGCCATCAGCATGGCCGAGAAGGCCAGATAGGGGTTGGCCGCCGGATCCGGGAAGCGGATCTCGCAGCGCTTGCCCTTGGGATTGTTGGCAGCAGGAATACGAATGCTCGCCGAACGGTTACGCGCCGAATGGGCCAACAACACCGGAGCCTCGAAACCAGGAATCAACCGCTTGTAGGAGTTGGTCGAGGGGTTGGTGAAGGCATTCAGGGCCTTGGCGTGTTTCTTGATGCCGCCGATAAAGTGCAGGGCCATCTCCGACATGTCCGCATACTGGTTGCCGGCAAACAACGGTTTGCCCTCCTTCCAGATGGACATGTGGGTGTGCATGCCGGAGCCATTGTCGCCTGACAGAGGCTTGGGCATGAAAGTGACCGTCCGCCCATGCTGATGGGCAACGTTATGCACGACATACTTGTAGATCTGCACACTGTCGGCCATCTGCAACATGGGTCCAAAGCGCATGTCAATTTCGCACTGACCCGCAGTAGCCACCTCGTGGTGATGGAACTCGATGGTCAAACCCATCTCTTCCATGACCGTGGACATCTCGGAGCGGATGTCCTGCATGGAGTCCACCGGCGCGACCGGGAAATAACCACCCTTGACCAGGGGACGATGTCCCCGGTTGCCCTCTTCGTAGTCGGTGTTGGTGTTCCAGGCACCCTCGATGGAGTCGATGAAGTGCGAGCAGTGGTTGACCCCGGAACCAAAACGGACCGAATCAAAAAGGAAGAACTCGACCTCCGGCCCGCAATAGATGGTATCACCAATGCCGGTGTACTGGAGATAAGACTGCGCCCGTTTGGCGACGGCACGCGGATCGCGGGTGTACCCCTCGCCCGTGAAAGGATCCACAACGTCGCAGATCAACACCAGCGTGGGGGCCTCGGTGAATGGATCCATCTGGGCCGTTGAGGCATCCGGCAAAAAGACCATATCGGATTGGTGAATGGCGCACCAACCGGCAATCGACGAGCCATCGAAGCCAAAACCGGACTCGAACACCTCCTCACCGACACGACCAGCCGGAGCCGTGATGTGTTGCCACTTTCCCTTGAAATCCGTAAAGCGGAAATCCACGAACTCCACTTCGTTCCCCTTGATCATGTCAAGGGCCTTGCGAACCTGTCCCTGATCAGCCATCGATCATTCACTCCTTCCACACGCTTGGGGTTTTGCAAAAATCACCGACCGTTATCGGTGACGGCAGTTGCAGGCAGGAACCATCCATGAAGCCCTGTTTGGCATCGTCCCTGGACATTCCGGGCATTCAGGCTGAAAATCCCGACCCGGGCAAAGAGCACACTGGCTTTTTCAAAACGACTTGAACACGACCTAGTTTCTTCCCATATTAAGGGAACTCTCTGCCCATGTTCAATGCCCAGGCCAAGCAGGGGTCCGGTCGCCAGCCGAGTCGCAACGGATATGCCAAACATGGACAACGGGTTGTTGTAACGCTCTTTTACAGGATTTTCAACGGGATAAAACCGGAACGCAGAATCAGGAACGAGGGTGTTCTGCATATTTATTGACCACATTCTATGCAAAACGATGAAAAACACATCATATGAATGATTAATTTTTACTCACTTTACATCGATACCGAAACCAGTACGCTGACCATCTCCCCTCTCGCATTCCGTGGGCGTGATTGTAATTTAATCAGCGACCAGGAACACGGAAGAAAACGGATGGCAACGGAAGGAGCCGCAAATGTCCGAAAACATGATTGAAATATCGGAACTGACCCGCTATTACGGCCTGAACAGAGTCCTGGACCGGATCACCTTGAACGTGAAACGGGGCGAAGTGGTGGGGTTTTTGGGCCCCAACGGTGCCGGAAAAACCACCACGATGCGCATCCTGGTGGGCTTACTGGCCCCCACCGAAGGGAGCATTCGCATCGCCGGCCTGGATGCCCTGGAGAAACCCGAGGCCGCCCGCGCCAGGATCGGTTTTCTGCCCGAAAGCCCGCCCATCTACGACGACATGACGGTCCGCGAATACCTGGGATACCTGGCCTCGCTGCGTGGTGTCACCGCGAACCGCCGCAAGGAGGCCCTGGATCGCGCCATGACCCATTGCGGCCTGACCGATATGGCCGACCGCCTGTTGGGTCATCTCTCCAAGGGATATCGGCAGCGGGCGGGCATCGCCCAGGCCATCGTCCACTCCCCGGACGTGGTGATCCTCGACGAACCCACGGCAGGCCTCGATCCGCTGCAAATCCGTGAAATACGCAACCTGATCCGCACCTTGGGTGGTGAACACTCGGTGCTGCTCTCGACGCATATTCTGCCGGAAGTGCAAATGACCTGCGACCGGGTGGCTCTCATCCATCAGGGCCGCATCGTCGTGGAAGATACCCTGGCCGGACTGGAACAGCGGGGCCAGCAAAAGGCGCGCCTTGCCGTGCGTTGGGGCAGAGCGCCAGAAAAAAAAGAGATTCTGGGTATCCCTGGTGTTGCCGCTGCAACCCAGGAAGAGAGCCACTGGCTGATCACCCCCGCCGAACAGGCCGACCCGGTTCCCGAAATCGTGCAAATGTCGGTCGCCAACCATTGGGATCTGCGTGAACTCACACCGGATTCCCATTCACTGGAGGATGTTTTCGTGCAACTGACCAAGGCCGAACCCGGCACCGTCACAGCAGCGGAGGTAAGCCCATGAAAGCCATCTGGACCATTGCCCTGCGCGAATGGCGATCCATGTTTCTTTCGCCCCTGGCCTGGACCCTGTTGGCGGTCCTGTTTGCCATTTGTGCCTATATGTTTGGCAGTCTGGTGCAACAATATTTGTTGCGCCAACTCCAGTATCAAGCCTATGGCCAGGGTATGGGAGGAGGGTTGCCGCTCTCCGAATGGACCATCGTGCCTCTTCTGGGGAATACCGCCGTGTTGCTGCTCCTGATCATCCCCCTGATCAGCATGCGCCTGATCGCCGATGAAAAACGCCGGGGTACCTGGCCCGCACTGGCCGCCTCTCCGCTTTCACCCATGCAGATCGTCCTGGGAAAATATCTGGGACTGCTCCTTTTCCTGGGTGTCACGGTCCTTTTGATCGGTCTGCTGCCAGCGTCGCTCTTCCTCTATGGACACCCCGACCCGGGTCAACTCCTCTCGGGCATGCTGGGGCTGTTCCTGATGGCGGCCACTTTTGGCGCCGTGGGTGTCGCGGCGTCCAGCGCCACAGACAATCCGGTCGTCGCGGCGGTCCTCACTTTTGGCGTCCTGCTGCTGCTGTGGATTGCCGGATGGCTTGGCGACTCCGGTGCCGAGGGAACAGGACGGCTCCTGGGCTATGCCTCCCTGATCGACCATTATGAAAAATTTCTCCAGGGAATCGTCAGTACCGCCGACCTGAGCTACTTCATCATCGTCTCGGTTGCCGGTTTGGTTTTTGCCCGGCAGCGCCTGCTGGCTCAACGGGTAGAAGGATTCTGACGTCACAAGGAGGAAACCCACCATGAAAATGAGTCGTTCGACCCGCTTGAACCTGCGTACGCAAAATCTGATCACCGGCCTGTTGCTGGCTGTCCTGTTCATCATGGCCGCCTATGCCACCAACCGTTATCCCAAACAATGGGACTGGACCAAGGGGAAACGCCATACCCTGGCCGAGCAATCGGTCAAGGCGATCCAGGCCTTTGACAAGGGCATCACGGCGACGGTCTTCATCCAGGAAGACAAGGAGCGCCGTCGTGACATCACGGAGTTGTTGGAAAAATATCGCGTCGTCAATGCCAAGCTGACCATCAACTTCGTCAACCCGGACAGCAACCCGGCCCTCGCCCGCCAGGAGGGAATCGCCACCTACGGCACCCTCCTCCTGCGTGCCAACAATAAATCGGAAAAATTGACCGAATCCACCGAGGAGTCTCTCACCAATGCCTTGATCCGACTCCAAAAGGGCACAGTCAAGAATGTGCGCTTTCTCACCGGACATGGGGAGCACCCCCTCGCCGGAGAGGAGCGAGGTTCCTATCAGGTGGTTGCCCAGCTCCTGCGCGGGGAGGGGTATCAGGTCCAGGAATTGAACCTGGCCAGTGAAGAGGGCGTTCCGGCGGACACCAGCGTCATCGTGTTGGCCGGCTCCACCAAGCCCCTGCTCCCCATGGAGACGGAACGCCTGGAAAAATGGCTGACCACAGGCAAAGGCAGGCTCCTGGTCATGCGCGACCCACGAACCGAAACCGGCCTGGAAAAATTTCTTCTGTCTCAGGGAGTCACTTTCCAGGAGGGAATCGTCATCGACCCCGTTTCCCGTCTGTTCGGTGCCGGTCCTACCACGCCGATCATCTCCCAGTATGATCCCAACCACGACATCACCAAGGGGTTGAAGATGCCTGCCGTCTTCGCCGAAGCGTGCGGCGTCAACGTAGAGCCTGCCAAAACCCCGGATGGCCCGACCCGGACCCGCCTCCTGGCTGGTGCGGAGCGCGGCTGGCTGGAAACGGGGGATATCTCCTCCGGCACCGTCGAGTACAATCCTGACAAGGATAGCAAAGGCCCTGTCTGGATGGGTGTTACCGTTCAGGACAAAGGGTTCCGGCTCATCGCCCTGGGTGATTCCGACTTTGCCGCCAATGCCTATATCCAATACTCCGGCAACGACACCCTCTTCCTCAACATGGTGCGCTGGCTGGCCGAGGATGAGAGTTTCATCGCCATCAAACCCAAGAAAAACATGGATGCCGGGCTGTCCATTCCCGGTCACCTGGCCCAATATCTGTTCCTGGGTATCCTGCTGGGTATCCCTCTGGTCTTGGCGGGTACCGGCATCGCCATCTGGTCCAAACGCAAAAAGAGATGATGTGAGGTGGTGTCATGTCCCGAGGTTGGATCGTCAATCTGCTCCTCCTGGTTTTTCTGACGGCTTGCGGTCTTGGATTGTGGCTGGCCGATCGCAAAGAGGCCGAAAACAAGACCCGGGAGGAGCGTTCCCGAGTGGTCTCCGGTTTGACGGCGGAGAAGGTGACCAAGGCCACCCTGCAAGCCAAAGGGGAGGCAGCCGTCACCCTGGAAAAAAAGGGTGACAAGTGGCAAATCACCGCGCCCGGCCCCATGCTGACCGATCAGGAGTCGGTCACCCGGCTGTTGGCCATCCTGGAACGCTCTTACAAGCAACACATCACGGACAAACCTGAACAACCGGCTGATTTTGGTCTGGCAGAACCGGAGGCCATCCTGACTGTTCATCCGGCACAGGGTGAGCCGACCATTCTGCAACTGGGCAGCCAATCCCCCACCAGCGCCAATCGTTATCTCCGACTTGGTACCAACGGTCCCGTGGTCATGATTCCCGCCCACGATGTGTCTGGCCTGTCCATGAAACCCCAGGATCTTCGCCCCAAAAAGCTGGGGATCGCACTGGACGATCAACCACTCAAGGAGATCGACCTGACCCACAAGGATGGCCGGGAGATGGTCTTGCAACAGGATGAAAGCGGACAGTGGCAGGGGAGCAAGCCCTTGGCTGATCGTCTTTCCAATACCCTGACCCAGACATGGTTGGATGGGTTGCGACGTACCCTGGCGGTCAACTTTGTCGCCGGCTCGGCACCGGAGAAGCCTGATTGGACCTTGACCATGAAACCCGTCAAGGGCGACCCCCTCACCCTGGTCGTCTGGCGCGGAGAAGGATCCCTCCTGGCCAAACGTCCCGGCGATCCCGACCTCATGGTTCTGGATGCCACAGCCACCAACCTGCTGGACAAGTCGCTGCTGGCCCTGGTTGATTTGCGCCCATTGCCCCCCGGAGTCGAGATGCAGCGTCTGACTCTGGATCGGGGCAATCAGCACCTGGAGGCGGAAAGAAAGACCAAAACGGAAACGAAGGTTCCGGAATCGGATAAAAAGCCAGCACCGAAGAAAAACAAGGAGGAGGATTGGCCTTCCCCCATCTGGCAATCCATCGAAGAGGTTTTGCTGCGCGATGCCAAGGAGGCCGAATCCCTGGCACCCCTTGATCCCCCCGATTTTACCGTCACGGTCGACAACAAGGGGACTCCGCTGCGCTTTCCCTTCAAAAAGATTGCCGACAGTTACAGGATGGCGCCGCCCAACCGTCCCGTTCTTCTGCGTCTGACCCCGATGCAAAGCACCGTGCTGGATGAAACCTTGAAAATCATGTTTGCAGATAAAGCGGATAAGGAGATCAAGGACCCTGCGCCCAAAGCTCCCTGAACCAAGTCCATTCCGGGTAACCGTTTTGCACGTTTTTGCTGGGGGCGCTGCCCCCAGACCCCCGCTGAGGGGGCAGGCGGAGCCTCCCCCTCAGACTCCCCCAACCACTTTTATATTGAAAAAAACAGAACCTGCACGAAATACTCCGGTAGACACCCCTCCCCGGTCAACGATTCGACAAAACGGGGATCGTGAACCGCTTCCCGGCGCGGAGGGAGTCGGCCAGGCTATCGATCATCTGCGCAAACGCGGGCCTGCCCATGTCCCGAAGCAGGATGGCGTAGTCGCGCAACCACTGGATGCCCTGCCCACCAGCCGGAGCGATGTCGCGTTCGATCTCCAGTCCCTGGCGAAAATGGTGTTCAGCCTCGGTAAAATTGCCAACGCTCTGATAATGGTGGCCAAGGCGCACATGGCGATTGGCCACCTGGTGATGATGATGACCCAGTTTATGTTCAGCAACAGAAAGACTCTTGCGTAAAAGCGCCTCGGCTTCCTGGTTGCGTTCCTGGATCTGATAAAGTTCGGCCAGCGGGTCGATGATGTTGTTCATGCGCGTATGCTCCGGACCATAAACCCGTTCCGTAAAAAGCAGGGCCTGGCGCAGATATTTTTCGGCCTCGACGAGACTCCTTTTTTCCAAATACAAAGCTCCCAGGCTGTGCAGAATGATGCCGGTCAACGGATAGTCCGCCCCGCCCCGCTGACGACACATACCCAGGGCCTGTTGCAGGGCCGCTGCCGCCTGGTCAGGTTTTCCCTCTTTGCGTTCGATCATGGCCAGAGCCTGCAAAGAGGCCGCGACATCCAGATAGGAAGGTTCCAGAGTCTCCTTGCGCATGGCCAATGCCTGACGCAGCAAGGGTTCGGCCTCGGCAAAGCGATCCTGTGCCAGGCGCAAGACACCCAGATCGTGCAGGTTTTGGGCGATTTCCGGGTTGTTGGGTTCAAGCTGCCCCAGACGAATTTGCAGGGCGCGTTGCTGGAGTTGCTCGGCGTCACTGAAGCGTCGTTGCAACTCGCGCAGACGCCCCAAATGAGCCAGACTCCTGGCCGTCAGGATATGCACCGATCCCCACTGTTTTTCACGCATGGCCAGGGCACGCTGCAAAAGCGGTTCTGCTTCATGCAAACGCTCCAGGTCGACCAACAGCACCCCTTGGGCATCCAGGGTGTCGGCAACCAGGGTGTGGTCCGGAGGCAAATGTTTTTCCACCAGGTGCTGCGCCTCGTCCAGGGCCTTGCCCGCCTCGGAAAATTTTCCCCCCTGGCGCAGCACCTTACCCAAGCTCACAAGACGAGCCGCCCGCTCCTTGACAGCCCAGGGAGGAAGCAGGCTCAACGCCTTGCGCAACAGATTGGCCGCAATGGCAAACTCCTGTTGCTGTCGCTTTCTCTCGCCATCCATGGCTGCGACGTTGGCGAGCAGGAAATGAAAAATATCTCCCGCAGTCTGGGTCTCCAGGGAGGTATAGGCGGCCTCAACCTGGGCCAAAAGTCGTTCGGCCAGATCCATCTCTTCGTTACGAATGGCGTCAAGGATCTGCTTGACCCGGTTGACCCCTTCGTTGTCGCGCGGCGGGACACGCACCAAACGTTGCAAAAGCGCGACACGCCGCCTGAGCTGAACCTGCTCCGGCGACTCCGGAACCGTCACCTCGGACAGCAACCTGCCGTCCGGCTTGGGCGTCATCTCTCCAGCGATCAGCCCAGGCAGAGGGAAGAGAGAGAGCGCGATCACCATCGGAAGTCGTCCCACGCCCCCCATCCCCAACCCCCACACTCCAGAGTGCTCCCCAACGCCACGATTCTCCTCATCTCAATCCTGCCGCTGAAGAGTCAATCTTTCTTCCAGGGCATGACGGGTACGGTGGAGATGCTGTTTTTGGGCGAGCCGTCGATCAATTTGTCGCTGTAGGTCAGATAGACGAGAACATTGCGCTTTCTGTCAAAAAAACGCACAACATTCAGTTTCTTAAAGAGAAGAGAGGTGCTTTTTGAAAAGACCTCCTCCTTTTCGCGGATCTCCTCCTTGAAGCTGATCGGGCCGATTTGACGACAGGCAATGGAAGCCTCGGAGAGATCCTCCGCCAAACCGAGGCCACCTTTGATACCCCCTCTCTTGGAACGGCTCAGATGACAGGTAACACCGGCAATTTTCGGATCATCAAAGGCCTCGATAACGATTCGGTCATCCGGTCCCAGGAGCTTGAAAGAGGTATCGACGTAACCGATCTCCTCTCCCAGAGAAAGAGCTGGACTCAAGAGGACGATCCCCCAATATAAACCGCTCCAGGCTTTGGTCGCCATAGTCATGCTCCTTGATGGTTTGTCCGACGCCACACCATGAGATCTTGACGAAAGAATCGACAAAAAAGCCTGGCGATGCAACAAATTTCAAGCACTCCAGGTACCTTCAACGATCAGCCAGGATGGTGCAGACGATGCTGCGTTGATCGCGGGGTCCGTCAAACTCGCAAAAAAAGATGTTCTGCCATGTGGAAAGGGCCAGATGGCCATCGGTGATGGGAATGGACTCCGACGGCCCCACCAGGCCCGACTTGAGATGGGCATCGCCATTGCCATCCTGGTGATCGTGCAACCATACTCCCTTGGGGATCAGTTTCGCCAGGAGACTGATGGCATCTTTTTGCACACTCTCGTCCCAGTTTTCCTGGATCATGATCCCCGCTGTCGCCCCCTGGGCAAACAGCGATACCAAACCGTTGCGAATACCACTGCTGCGCACCGCAGACTCCACATGCCCCGTGATATCGATCAACTCCTCCCGATTGCGGGTACGTATACTGATGACGGTCTGCATTCCCCGACCTCCCCTGTAGCGGTTACCTTGTGTCGTTGGCGCGATTCCCTCATATCGCTCCCTGCTTGCATCGCCCGGCAGCGGTTCCCTTGTACCAGTTTGCATTCATCGCGGTAACCTTGTTGGCCGCCTCGTCGGCTCCTCACCGTACCCGGCACATGCTGTTTCGTCGCCTGTTCCCTGCTGCCTCGTCCCCGCATCGATTGCAAATTGGCATTATATCGCACTGTATCATATTCAGTTTATAAGCATAAGCTGAATCTTTATCAAGTGACCCAACACAACCCTGGCGTCAAGGCCTGTTTTCTCTCCTGAGGCAAAATGTGCACACCCTTTGCGTCAATTTTTTCCGCGCCGTCAGATTTTTGGGGGTAAAGCTGTGATGCATATTCAAGGCTGCTCTCCTCGACAGGCGCGAAACGGCGCCTTTTTGGAAGTTGGCACACGGATTGCGAAATTGACAGGCAAGACCAAAACGCTGGATGCGTTATTGAATGCCAACCCAGGGTGATTCACAAGGGAATGGGATCATCGGAATCGAACCAAGGGAATGGAAGGAGAATTGACATGAGTATCTCCACCATCGCCAACTTTCTGAACGGACGCGCCCAAAAGTCTGCCGGCAGCCAAAAGAGAGAGCGCCAGGATGATTTTTTTGCCAAGGCGGCGACACGGGGTGTCAAGGTCAGCGCCCCCGGCCCGACCCAGGAGTCCGTCTCGACGCACAAGCGCCTCTCCGAGGCGTATCATGTGACCATCTCCGCAGCGGCCCAGGCCAAACTGGAGATGGTCGCCACAGCCTGACCGACGCCTCTTGCGCAGAGTATGGTCATCGACGAGTTGCAAAAATTGGTTGTCGCCGTGCGGGTTCTGGCCGAACAGGGAAATCCCAGGGCACAACATAATCTTGGTGCCCTCTACATGGAGGGCAAGGGCGTGAAGCAGGATAGCGCCGAGGCCGCCAGGTGGTTCAGGCTGGCCGCCGAGCAGGGAGATCACCTCTCCCAGCACAATCTGGGCATCCTTTTGTTGCGCGGCGTGGGTACTCCGGCCGATCCTGGTGCCGCCTTCGCGTGGTTTTCCAGAGCTGCGGAGCGAGGGAATCCCCGCTCCCTCTTCAGCCTGGGGGGAATGCTGCTGGAGGGCCTCGGGGTCGAGCAGGATGTGGCCCAGGCCTATATGTGGTTTTGCCTCGCAGCCGAGGAGAGTCCACCCGAAGCCCGCCACGAAACGGAGACTGTGCGCGACCATGTCGCCGCGCTCCTCTCACCCGAACAGATCGAACCCATCCACGCCCGCGCCCGTCAGTGGCGTCTGGAGCGTGGCCTCTGAGAATTTCCGCCTTTCTCCAGCTCTCTCCATGACCCCATCGACACCCGCACCGCTCGGTAGCGATTGGAGCGTGGCCTCGAGAACTTCCGCCTTTCTCCAACTCCACCATTGCCGGGCTTTCGCCTGCCCCCCCTGATTGCCATGGCCGTGTTTCTGCCCAGTTCGTTTTCCTCGGGTTGGCTCGTTTTTGTCAGCACCGTCGCCTTTCGCCCTGCTGGCAACGGTGCTCCCTCTTGACAGAACGATCGGGGAGATTAAAATGTCCCCCCGTCTTGCTTCCCCTCCCTCCCCGGAGCCTCCGCTGCAAAACTTCTCCCGGTTGTTTGAAAAACATCCAGAACCCACCTGAGCACAAACGATTATAAAACAAGGAAAAAACATGAAGGATCTCCTGAGTAATTTATCTGTCGCGACCAAGATTCGCCTGATCATTTTCATGGCTTTCATCGGCATGCTGATTCTGGGAGCCTTTGCCGCGCAAACACTCAACGAAGCGCTGATGGAAGATCGGGAGTTGAAAACCAAAAGTGTCATCGAGTCCGTCCATGGCATTCTGTCTCATTTCGAGTCCCTGGAAAAATCCGGAAAATTGACCCGGGAACAGGCGCAGAAGTCAGCCGTCGATATCATTAAAATTCTGCGTTATGAAGGACAGAACTATTTTTGGATCAATGACATGCATCCAACCATGGTCTTACACCCCATCAAGCCGGAACTGGATGGCAAGGATCTGACTGCATCTGCCGACCCGACCGGGAAGAAATTGTTCATAGCCATGGTCGACATCGTCAAACAAAAAGGGGAAGGGTTGGTCAATTATCAATGGCCAAAGCCTGGTTTCAATCACCCGGTGGCCAAAGTTTCGTACGTCAAGGGATTCGCTCCCTGGGGCTGGATCATCGGTACCGGGATCTACCTCGATGATGTGGATGTCATCTTCATGGAACACTTTTGGATCTTCGTCGGTGTTCTTGGTACCATTGTCACCTTCCTGCTTATTTTCTCCCAGATGTTGGCCAACAATATTTCCTCGCCTCTGAGGGAGTGCAAACACATGTTTGTGCGCCTGGCCGAAGGAGATCTGGGCGTTCGTTGCGCCATGACGCGCAAAGACGAAATCGGCGAGCTTTTTCGCTCCCTCTCCTCCATGTCGGGGACCATTCGCAACGTGGTCCTGCAGGTACGGGATGCTGCCGTTCATGTCACTTCCGGCAGTCATGAGCTTTCCGTTGCCAGCCAGACGGTTTCCCAGGGAGCGGTGCAACAGGCCTCCTCGGTGGAACAAACCTCCTCATCCATGAAACAGATCGTTGGCAACATTCAACAAAACACCGACAACTCCCTGCAAACGGAAAAGATCGCTCTGCAAGCCGCCAAGGATGCCGACGAAGGGGGAGTGGCCGTGGCCAAGGCCGTTTCGGCCATGAAAGAGATTGCCGGGAAAATTTCCATCATCGAAGAGATCGCCCGGCAGACCAACCTTCTGGCCCTCAATGCCGCCATCGAAGCGGCACGGGCCGGCGAACATGGCAAAGGATTCGCCGTGGTGGCCGGGGAGGTGCGCAAACTGGCCGAAAGAAGTCAAACCGCTGCCGGCGAAATTCGCTCTCTCTCGGCGGCGACGGTCCAGGTCTCGGAGAAGGCCGGCAGCATCATGGCCAAACTCGTGCCGGATATTCAAATGACAGCCAGCCTGATTCAGGAGATCTCGGCCGCCAGCCGGGAACAACACGAAGGGGCAGACAGGGTCAACTCGGCTCTCCAGGAGTTGGATACCATCATCCAACAGAACGCCGGTGCCTCGGAGGAGATGTCCGGCACCGCCGATGAGCTGGTCTCCTATTCCAACAAGCTGAACGAGGCGGTGGGTTTCTTTAAAATTTGAGGGACTCTGCCCAGGCTCCGTATGATTTTCCATCGTCATGACCTTGAATTGCCCATCGAAAAATTCCTGGTCAACCCCACAGCGCCGATCCTGTTGGATGTACGCGGCAGCAGTGACCATGATCCGACCATCCCCGGATCGAAACGGGTCTATCTGTTGGACCTGGACGAGCGTATGCACGAGTTTGAAAAACGCTTTGAAACACAGCTGTTGCAACGCCCTTTGCTCGTTTATTGCAGCAAAGGGGAGGGCAGCCTGTATATCCTGAAAAAATTCTCGAAAAGGTTTCGTGTGCAGGGACTCAAAGGGGGCATGGTGGCCTATCTGGAAACCATCGCCAGACTGCTCAACGAACACCCCTATGAGAAACCTGAGAAACGTGACGAAATCATGTCGAAATTATTGATGCAGTTGACCGACCGTCAGACACCCCCCGATACTTTCCGCAAGATCATCAACCATCTGCTCCGCTCTTCACCCGATCCGGAGGTCAGAAAATGGCTGTGAAAAGCACTCCGAGCGAGTCATTGCGAAGCATTCTGCGCAATACACCGCATCACAAACTGGTCTTTGTCATTTTTACGGGCAAAAGCTGCTTCGTCTGCGAAAAACTGCGCCAACACCTCCCCTGGTTTGCCAATGCCCATCGTGAAAAGATCCACGTCATGGCCATCGATACGCAAAAGCACCCCGACCTGTCCACCGAGTATGGCGTTTTCGCCATTCCAACCATTGTGGTCTTCTCGAAAGGAGAGAGGATCCTGACCGAAATGGGGGTGGATTCCAAGGATCAGCTCAAAAGCATGCTCAAGACAGCCTTACGGGCCTCGACTCCATGATTCAACCGGAGAATTTACTCCTTCTGCACATCGGACGCTCTCCGGGAGGCCCTCTGTCATGGCACATCCAGGTGCAGATGAATCACCAGACCCTGGAACCAGCCATCCGGGTCGATGAACAACGCCTGCGTACGATCCATCTCCTCGTGGAAGGGTTGCGGCGAACCCTCGTCAACCCGGCACCGCAGGATCTGGTCGCGGAGGGGTTGGCCGGTGTCGGGCTGGAGCTGTTCGACCTGGGCCTGGCATCGCACTGGTCCACCGTACAAAAGGGGGTGATTCCTGGTCTTCCCCTGCGTTTGGTGATCATCTCCTCCATCCCCGAGGTCTTGAATCTTCCCTGGGAGGTGATCCGCCTGCCTGACGGGCGCGTTCTGGGTCTGGATGAGGGGGTTGGGTTGCGCCGACTGCCGCACTTCGATGCCAAGACCCGGCACTGCTGCTCTCTTTTGCCGCCACGCCCTTTTCGTCTGTTGTTTGCCCTCTCCGCACCCGCCGATACCGAAGAGACCTCCACCGTCCCGATCGACTCCCTGACCGCCTCTTTTCTGGAAGCCATGGCCAGTGCCAGGGGTGATCTCCTGTTTGAAATGGCCACGACCGGCACGGTCGCCGAGCTGCGGGAACGCATCCATCGTCTGCAACCGCAGATGGTTTTTCTGTGCGGTCCTGTGCGCATTCACCGGGGCGAAGGCTTTTTTGGTTTTGAGGCCGAAGATGGCCGCATGGACATCCACTCCAGCCACGAGATGGTCCAGGAGTTGTTGCAAGCCTCCGGGGTGCAGTGCTTGTTGTTGAGTGGCTTGTCTGCGGGCAAGGCACCACCGATTGCCGCGACAGGAGCCGTTTGTGCCGCCGCAGTCGGTGCCGGTGTGCCTCTGGCCATCGCCTGGCCGAGCATCGATGCCGCATTCATGGCGCCGTTTTTCCGGGGAGTGGCCTGGGGATTGCCCATCGAAGCCGCCCTGAATCAGGCCCGCACCCTCTGCCGCACGCACAATGGAGAACAGGCCCCGCCAACCTGGATCCTGCCCATGTTGTACGGGGAGTCGCAGCAGGGATTTTTGTTCAATGTTGCCGAAAAATCCGCCGTCGTGCGTCCACAACAGGGAACGCCTCTCTGGAGTCCCCTGCCGGGCATGAACCATGGAGTGACGGGATCCTTTCATGGCCGACGCCCGGAAGCATCGGGTTTGCTGGCCACGCTGCAAGAGAGAGGCGCCGGACTGATGCATATTTCCGGCCCTCGCGAAAGCGGCAAGAGTACCCTGGCCGTGCGACTGGCCCGGGAGCTGGCCGCAGGAGAGCGTCCCCGCCTGGCCATGGCCGGAACCCCGGCCAATCCCCTGACTGCGGCCCGTCTGCTGCAATACCTCGTTCCGGTCCTGAAACGCCTGGGCTTCAAGGACGAAGTCGATCAACTCAAGGATGGCTCCCTGTCGATTCGCCATCGATTGGCAACCCTGGTCACTCTTTTGACCACGCGGCAAGGAGTGATTCTGCTCCTGGATGATCTGGACCCGTGGCCAACCCCCGGCGATCAAGGCGACAATGACCCTGATCTGGCCTGGTTTTTCTCTCTTTTTTGGCAACGGGGTCCGGGTGAGACATGCATTCTGGTGACCGGCCAGAACCCTTTGATCTGTCCGGAGAATCTGCCTCCATGGGTCACACGGGTCACGCTGGAACCCCTCTCCTTGACACTGCTGGCTGGCATCGCTCTGGGTGAACACGCCCTGCTCACCCGTTTGCCTGCCGGTCCCCAGGGGTGGGCCGAGATACGCGCCGCCTGCCAGGCAGCCCAGGGTCATCCCGCCTGGATACGCCCTATTTTGGCAACCCATCCTGATTCTGACACCCCCTCCTCCGCACAAGATCCTCTGGCGCTCTTTTTCGCCTCTTGGCCTGTTTCGGAACGCCTCCAGCTGGGTCAGGCAGCCCTTCCCCATCTGGCCCTGCCAACGGAAGGGATGCTCGACATCACGGGTGTACAAACAGAAACCTTGTTCGATTGGCGGAGCGTCGGCCTGCTCGTCTCCTGGCACACGCCAGGCGGCGAAATCCTCTGGAAGGTAGCTGTCGGTATCGCTGATTGGGTCACCCGACCGGAAAACCTTCCCGATGCCGCGGCCTGCGAAGCCCATCGCCGCATTGGTGACTATCTTGTCCGCCTTTTTGAGGGGAGTCAGGAGGAGATTCTGGGCCTGACCTGGGTCGATGTGCTGCTGGAGGCCCGCTTTCACTGGGCACAGGCCGGGGAGTTGGATACGGCCGTTGCCCTGTCGGGAAAGGTGAGTCATGGTCTGGAGATTCAAGGGTTGTTTGCCGAACTGGAGCGGATCAATCGTCCATTGCTGCTTTGGGGAGTTCATCCCTCTCCCCACTTCTGGCTGGCGCAATCCTGCCTGGGTCGCGGCGAACTGGAGCAGGCTCTGGAGTGGTTCCAACGCGGTCGGCAACCAGCACAGGAAAAATATCGCGTCGAACAGGCCGCCGCCTGGCAGGGAGAGGCCGAGATCCATCTGGCCAAAGGACGCCTCGAAGCGGCCAGAAACGGCTATCACGCCGCCATGCTCCTGCTGCAAGCCGCCGGGGATCGGGAAGGAGAGGCTACCATGGCCACCCAGGTGGCCGCCGTGCATGTACGCCAGGGCGCCCTGGAAAAGGCCACCTCCGAACTGCACCATGCCTTGGCCCTCCAGGAGGAGGTGGGTGACCGGACCGGATCCGCCAGAACCCTCTCCCGCCTGGCAGAGGTGGATCTGGCACGCCACGATGCCGATGCCGCCGGACAAAAATTGCGTCTGGCCCTGACCGTACAGGAGACAATCAACGACCCTGTGGGCGAGTCCACCACCCGGGCGCTCTGGGGCATGCTGGAGCTGCAACGCCAACGTCCGGAGCAGGCCTTGGCGCATTTTGAACGCGCCATCGTCCTCTATCAGGAGTTGGGCCATGTAGTCGATCTGGCATCCACCTTGCCTGTGGCCGGACACCTCCTGTACACTCTGCAGCGTTTTTCCGAATCTCGGCACTATTTTGCCATGGTGATCCCCCTGCTGCGTCATCTGGAACAAAACGCCATGCTGGCGAGTGTCCAGCACCAGATGGGCGTCATGGATCTGCTGGAGGGTTCCCTGGAATCGGCCCTGGTTCATTTACGAGAGGCTTTGCTGCTGCGGGGGCAGATCGGTGATCGGGCGGGTGAGTCGGCCACGCTCTTTCAACTGGGACAGCTGGCAAGAGTGCAGGGCCTGGAAGAGGGTTCCCTACGCCTGATCGGCTTGAGCTGGCGTCTGGACGGGACTAAAGATGCCCTGGATGTCGGGCCAGAGGAGACCCTGTTTTGGGAGATCGCCCAGGAGCTGTTTTTGACACCTCCACAGGCCAATGCGCTCCTGGAGCAACTGTGGAACGATTATCTCACCGATGGCAGCCATGCCCTGTTTCAGACAATTTTTGCATCGAAAGAGGATCCATACACCGCTGCCAGTTGAAGAAACGGGCAATATGGTGAAGAATCCACCGATCGTCTTTCATTTCTCAAAAGTTGTGACCATGGTGAAAAATCCACCATTGATTTTTTGTTTTTCATGAGTGTTCGTGTTCCACGCTATCACGATGAGGAGAATAGGATGCAACGGGGTAACGTTTTGGTGGCACAGGGCGGCGGTCCGACAGCGGTGATCAACCAGTCGCTGGTGGGGGTCGTTCTGGAAGCACGCAATTATCCGCACGTCGAAGGTATCTACGGCGCCCTCAATGGCGTTTCCGGTATCGTCAAGGAAAACTTCCTGGATCTGACCCAGGAGACCATCGAAAACCTGGAACGGGTGGCGGCCACCCCTTCCTCCGGGCTGGGTTCCACCCGGGACAAGCCAGACCGGGCCTATTGTCAGAAAATCTTCGATGTCCTGAAGGCCCACAACATTCGCTACTTCTTCTACATTGGCGGCAATGACTCCTCCGACACCTGCCGTATCGTCGGCGAGTTTGCCAAAGAGTCCAAGTATGAAATGGTGGCCGTCCACGTCCCCAAGACCGTGGACAACGACCTGATGGAAAATGACCACACCCCCGGCTTCCCTTCGGCGGCGCGGTTTGTGGCCAGTGCCTTCGCCGGTGTCAACCTGGACAACCGGGCGCTCCCCGGCGTCTATGTCGGTGTGGTGATGGGGCGGCATGCCGGATTCCTCACCGCCGCTGCCGCTCTTGGCCGGATCTATCCTGATGATGGCCCGCACCTGATCTACCTTCCGGAACGGGTCTTCGACATGGACAAGTTCCTGATCGATGTCAAAACGACCTATGACAAACACGGCCGTTGCGTCGTCGCCGCCTCCGAGGGGATCCACGACAAGGAGGGAACCCCCATCGTCACCCGACTGATGCAAAAGGTGGAAAAAGATGCCCACGGCAACGTGCAGCTCTCCGGCACGGGTGCCCTGGCCGATCTGCTCTGCGATCAGGTCAAAGAGAAGCTCGGCATCAAACGGGTCCGGGGTGATACCTTCGGCTATCTGCAACGCTCCTTCCTGGGCGTTGTCTCCGACGTCGACCAGCGCGAGGCCCGCGAATCGGCCCAAAAAGCGGCCAAGGTGGGCATCGGTCAAGGTTTGAGCGGTTCCATTGCCATCAAGCGCGTCGGCGACTACGCTGTCGAGTATCAACTCACCGATCTGAGCAAAATTGCCGCCAAGACCCGCGTCATGCCCGACGACCACATCAACGCCGCCGGCAACGATGTCACCGAGGCCTTCAAACACTATCTGCGCCCCCTGATCGGCTCGACCATGCCCGACCAGGCTCGTCTCCAGGCCCCCAAAGTGGCGAAGATTCTGAACAGGTAGGCAACTACCTGTTCGGGTTGTCGATCGATTCGGCAGTCGACAGACGTGCGAAACCGGCTCTGTCCTCGGGACAGGGCCGGTTTTTTGTTGACCCCTCTACCCTCTTTGGCCAGGGAACTGTACTTTTTGTCGTAGACGCGGTTTAATGGGGTTCAACCCTGGTGGCAGGATGCCATCTTCCGTATGCAGTCCAAGCCCCCCTTCCAGGCCCAGTTTGAGGAGACCTTTTGGTTACCCCGTCCCCCCCGACACACTCCGGATTGTCGGGCATTGCCCAATCCGTCCGGCGGCTGTTTTCCTATTACCCATGGCAACTGCCGAGATTGATCGCCATCATGGCGGTGAGTGGTCTCCTGGAAGGTGCAGGCGTTGTCATGTTGATTCCCATCCTCAATCTGGCGTTGGCCCAACCTGTGGCGACCCAGGGAGTCTCTGCCACCATTCTGGGCCTCTTCCAGGCATCCGGCATAACACTCTCCCTGTTGTCAGGTTTGGGATTTTTTTTGGTTATTTTCAGCCTGAATGTGGCTGCGGCATTTTTGCGGGAGGTGACATCGGGCCGATTATGCGCCCGGTTTCACCGTGAACTGCGCCACCAACTGTTTCAAACCATCTTCGCCACTGAATGGCCCTTTTTCACCGCCTCCAGAAAAAGTGCCATGGCCAATACCTTGACCGATGAAGTCAATCGATCGGTCTACATGCTGCTCTATTTTTCTCAACTGGTCACCAATCTGGTCATGGTATCTGTGTATGCCGGATTGGCCATCGTGGTTTCGTGGCGGTTGACGCTCGGTGTGGTTGCCTTTGGCGGATTTGTCATGTTTTTGAT
The DNA here is from genome assembly GCA_015229045.1 of Magnetococcales bacterium. Next base: position 40,002 of record JADGCJ010000001.1, on the reverse strand, counting down.
GCGCCCCCTGGTACGACGCGGCTCCAACCTGGGCGAACAGATCACGATGCAAAACATCAATTACAAAAGCGCCATCCTCGAATATCTGGAGAATGCCAAAATCATCAAGGCCGGCGCCATGGAAAAACAGGTCGTCGAACAGGCCGATTCCATCTCTGACAAGGTCGCCTACGCCTGGTATGGCACCATCTCCTTTCCGGCCATGAATCGGGTCATTTTCGAGCTGGTCATGGTCAGTCAACTCTGTCTGGCCATTTATATTGGCATCAAAGAGGTGGGGATGGGTCTGCCGGACATACTCGTCCTTCTGTTTGTGTTTTATCGTTTCTTTCCACGCTTGCAACAGCTAATTCATCAATATTTTCTCGTATTGGCCAACCTTCCCGGGCTGGTCAACGTGGAAGAGGTGTTGCAAAACGCCCGCAAGCACCAGGAGCACTGGCTGCCGGGCCGGGGTATTGCCTTTCAACGCATTGAAAAAGGCATCCAATTGCGCCAGGTGGGTTTCTCCTATGGAAACGACAGGCCCGTATTGACCAATATCGATCTGGAAATTCCCAAGGGAACGACCGTGGCCCTGGTTGGCGGGTCGGGGGGCGGCAAAACGACCTTGCTGGACCTGATCATGGGGTTGTTGCAACCTGATGCTGGCGACATTCTGCTGGATGATATTCCCCTGTCACGCTACGATCCGGTCACCTGGCGCCGAACCATCGGTTATGTCTCGCAGGAGACGCTTCTGCTGCATGATACGGTCGCTGCCAACATAGGCTGGGGGTCGCGTGACCCGCTTGACAGGGAATTCATCCGTACCTGCGCCCACATGGCCCGCGCCGATGAGTTCATTCAGCAACTTCCCCATGGCTATGATACCATCGTCGGCGACCAGGGCATGCGCCTTTCCGGTGGACAACGCCAGCGTCTTGCCCTGGCACGCGCCCTGGCCAGGAAACCTGAACTGCTGGTGCTGGATGAAGCGACAAGCGCTCTGGATACCCAATCCGAAGCCCTGGTCCAGGAGACGATCGACCAGTTGGCCCAATCGATGACCGTTTTGTTGATTGCCCATCGCTTTTCGACAGTGCGCAACGCCGACATGATCATCGTCTTGAAAGAGGGACGCATCGTCGATCGGGGAACCATGCAGGAACTCTCCAGCCGTCCCGGTTATTTTCAGGAGTTGTTGCAGCAGAAGGAGGAGGAGAAAAACTCCCCGGATCGTCTGCAAAAAACTGCGTGAATGACTTGGCAGAACAAGCCCGGAAAGCGTGACAAAATCATCCGCCGAACCACAAAGAGGAATCATGGGCTTCTTGAAGCGGTTGCAACACAACATTCGATCAACCTGCGAGGTGTGTCCGCATTGGCTGGATCGCTTGAAATACTTGTTGTCCCTGTACGGCTCCAGACATCCCTGGATGGCCACCTTACTGGGAAGCACGGTGTGTGCCGCCTTCAATTACCCCCCCCCCATAGGTCCGTTGCGGCTGACGTTTCGCAATAATCAAGGTTCGGATCTTTACATTCTGGGCGAGGTTTTCCATCATCAATTTTACACATTGCCCCCCTCTTGCGCTCCGGAAACCATTCTCGATCTGGGGGCCAACATCGGTCTGACGATGGTCTATTTTTCCCGAGTCTATCCCCGGGCACGGCTGGCAGGAGTCGAGCCCATCCCGGGAAACATGTCATTATTGCAAAAGAATATTATTGACAATCAGATTGTTGCCACAATATTTCAGAGCGCTGTCGCCGTGGAAGATGGCCACGTCGAGATGGAAATCGCCCTGCGTGATTATGATCATCGCATTCTGGAGGAGACGACGCCGGGACGTTTCACCGGGCAGACCCTGCGTGTCGAATCCATGACCATGGACAGCATCCTCGAACGGCTGCAATGGGCAAGAATCGGTCTCCTCAAGATTGATATCGAAGGGTACGAAAAGGTATTACTGAAGCGGAACTGCGCCTGGCTGACACGGGTGGACGCTCTGTGCATCGAGTGTCATGCCGGTTTCGGTGAAGAGGACCTGTTGGACATTTCCCGGTCCTGGGGCTTTGCCAAACCCCAATTGTTGAAGGGCATCTGGCTCCTGGTGCGAACATAGAGAGTTGGGAAGCAAAAGAGATGTTGGATGCAATCACCCCTGTTATCCTGACCCGCAACGAAGCCCCCAACATTGGGCGTACCCTGGAACATTTATGGTGGGCCAAACGGGTCGTCGTTCTGGACAGCTACAGCACCGATGCCACCCGGGAGATTGCCACCGCCTTTCCCAATGTAGACTTTCACCAGCGCGCCTTTGATACACACGCCCGGCAGTGGAATGTCGCCGTTCATGACATCATCTTCCAGGAAGAGGCCTGGATCCTGGCCCTGGATGCCGATTACCAGGTAACAGAACCGCTGATCCAGGAGATGGCCCAGTTGCGTCCCGGACCCAAAACCGTGGGCTATGTAGCACGCTTTCGCTACTGTATCGGCGGTCGGCCCCTGCGTGGAACCCTTTATCCGGACAAGGTGGTCCTGTTTCGTCGTTCGTTCGGTCGTTATTATCAGGATGGCCACACCCAGGCCCTGGCCATCGAGGGCCACACGGAGTTGTTGCGTCACCCCATCGATCACGATGATCGCAAATCCTTAAGCCATTGGCTGCGCGCCCAGGATCGCTACATGCGCCTGGAGGTCGACCATCTCCTGGCCACCCCCTGGTCGACCCTCTCCTGGCCAGACCGGCTGCGGTGTCTCTACCTCGTGGCGCCTTTTCTCGTGTTCGTCAACTGCCTGCTCTTCAAGGGAGGCCTCCTGGATGGCAAACCCGGCTGGTATTACGCCTGCCAACGCACCCTGAGCGAACTGTTGCTCGCCCTGCGCCTGCTGGAACGGCGCATCGGTCTGGATACAGAGGAGCCAGAGGAACCTGCGTAAAATCTCTCTCGTCTGGTCATACACCCCTTTTGTCTGTCGTGCGCGTGATGAACCAGCGTCCCATCACCAACAAATCCATTTGGGTGCGCAGAAAACAATCCAGGGCCTCGCCAGGCTGGCAGACGACCGGCTCGTTTTCGTTGAACGAGGTGTTGAGAACGATGGGAATGCCGGTCAGCTCCTGGAAGGTTGCAATCAGACGATGATAGAGGGGATTGGTCGCCGCTGTGACCGTTTGCAAACGGCCCGAGCCATCGACATGCGTCACGGCCGGAATCTGCTGCCGTTTCTCGGCGCGAATCTGAAAGACCTTCATCATGAAGGGGACATCGTCGTCGGTTTCAAACCAGGCCGGAACCTCGTCACGCAAAATGGCCGGGGCAAAAGGCCGAAAGGATTCGCGCCGTTTGATCTTGCGGTTCAAGATCTCCTTCATGTCGGCGCGCCGGGGATCACAAAGGATCGAACGATTCCCCAGGGCACGCGGCCCCCACTCCATCCGCCCCTGGAACCAGCCGACCACCTTGCCGTCAGCAATGGCCTGGGCGGTGCGCGTCACCAGTTCAGACTCTTCCAGCAGCGTGGAGGTACACCCCGACAGTTCCAGATTGGCGGCATGCGTCGACAACAACCGCTCGTAGTCCGTATCCGCATAGGCCGGCCCCAGATAGGCATGATCCATGGGCCCGGGTCGGGAACCACCAAACCGTCCACACCAGACAACCATGGCCGCTCCGATGGCCCCCCCGGCATCACCAGCCGCTGCCTGAATGTAAACATTGCGGAAAGGGGTGTGCTGGCCAATCCGGCCATTGGCCACCGAGTTCATCGCGCATCCCCCTGCCAGGGCCAGATTGTCCAATCCGGTCTGACGATAAAGGGCGTTCAGGAGATGGAAAAATGCCGCCTCGTACATGGCTTGTACCGACCGGGCAATATCCTTGTGCCGCTGGGTCAGCTCTTCGTCCGGCTGGCGACGCGGACCGAGAAACTTTTCCAGGGATGGCGTAAAAAGATCACCCACCGACGGCACTCCATTGTCCCACTCGTAGTGAATGTTCTCCCGATGGTGGCGGAAAAAGTCGAGATCGAGGGAGTAATCACCGTTCGCTGCCATGCGCACAATACGACCCATGGCCTCCATATGAGTCGGCTCGCCATAGGGGGCCAGCCCCATCACCTTGTACTCATCGCCAAAATGTGGGAAACCCAGATACTGGGTCATGGCCTGGTAAAAAATCCCCAGCGAATGCGGAAAACAGATGCGCCCCATGACCGTGATCTTTTCCGCCTGGCCTACGCCCCAGGTGGCCGAGGCATAATCCCCAAAACCATCCAGCGAGAGGGCGGCGGCAGAGGAGAAGGAGGACACCAGAAAGCTGGAGGCGAGGTGGGCCAGATGGTGTTCCACCCGCTGGACCTCCCCGTCGAAACGGGATTGGGGAAAGTGACGCCTCAGCTCGTCGGCGATCACGTGGCGACGGCGGGCATGGCGCAACCTCCCCAGGACAAAACCCGGATCCGGGGAGTAGCGCAGGACATGATCCATCTTGCGCCACAGATTGGCCTTCGGGTTGCTGTTGATGGCGACGACATCCACTTGATCCAGGGTGATTCCCCCGCTACTCAGACAGGAGCGGATCGCTTCGGTCGGAAATCCGGCCCAATGCTTGATCCGACGAAAGCGTTCCTCTTCCGCAGCCGCCACGAGTTGGCCATCCACCACCAAGGCGGCAGCGGAATCAGCATGATAGGCATTCAAACCAAGGATGATAGCCATGACGAAGCACCGTTCGAGTTGTCAATCCCCGTCGCCTCTCTGCTCGGCAAGCAGGGCGACAGGGGCGTTTCGCAGGCAATTTTCCTGGAAATCTCCTCTCTTTGCCACCTTCCAGCGTACATTTCACAAAAATAATTTGTCCGGTCACACCCACCCTCCCCTGAGCAGAATGGAACCGGCATGAATTTGCAAGACAAAAGAGGTCTGTCATCCCCTGTCGCAGGAAAGGTGTCCATCCATTGTCGGGGTCATCTCAATATCCAGGCGTCGCACGCCAAAACCCTGGAGCTGACCAACGACCTGGACGTCACCCAACGTGGCAGCTGTATTGTCGGCGTTGCCGCCGATTATGATGCAGAGGCCCTGGCCGCCTTGCGCGGCCCGATTTGCATCACGCTCACCTGCAACGAGCAGGTGGAGAGTCTGTTTGCCGTCATTTCGCCCACCTTCAAGCCGGGCGACCCCTTGATCATCCGGCGTCACCCCCTGCCGCAGGGCAACTCCCTGGCCCATGCGGCGAGCAAATCGGCGCGGGATCTGGATCGTGCTTTCATCGACGCCCTGCGCAAGCCTGGCGCCCGGGTGGTCATCGACGTGGAACCCGTTGTCATACCAGAAACAAACACAACCCAGGGCATGTTGTACATCGTCTCCCTGCCGATCGGCAACCCCCTGGACATCTCCCCGCGTGTGCAGGCCACCCTGGCCGGGGTGGATCGCATCCTGGCCGAAGATACCCGCACCGCTGATGTTCTATTGAAATCCCTGGGCATTCGCAAACCGCTGGTCAGTTGCCACGAACAAAACGAGGAGGAGCGCGCCACCCTGGTCACCGCCTGGCTGCAACGCGGAGAACGTCTGGCCCTGATCTCCGAGGCAGGCACCCCGGGCTGCGCCGATCCAGGCTATCCGGTGATACGCAGCGCCATTCAGGCTGGCGCCCTGGTCTCGCCGGTGCCGGGTCCGAGTGCCATCCTGGCTGCCCTGGCCATTTCCGGACTGCCGACGGATCGGTTTTTATTTCTGGGGTTTTTACCCCGTTCACGCGGCAAACGCTTGCAGGTTTTGCAGGAGATTGCCGCGTCCCAGGTTACGACCATCGTTTTCGAGACCCCGCACCGACTCCTGGAGACACTCGCCGAGTGTCGGGAGATGCTGCCGGAACAGGAGATGGTCATCACCTGCAATCTGACCCGACCCAATGAAAGCGTGGCCAGAGGGCGTGCCGACCGACTCTGGCAGCAATTTCACGACCTGGACGCGGTGCGTGGCGAATATACCCTGGTGATCGGCAAAGGCTCTCCCAGGATCGATGTCACCGGCGGACTTGAATTGGAAAGATTCATCGCCGGGTTGGTACGTTTGGGCTGTCCGACCAAGGCTCTTTCCCAGGCATTGGCCACTCTCAGGGGAATTCCGCGTCGGCAGGCCTTCGAGCAGATCCTGGCACTCAAATCAGCCGATGTCGGCCTGGAAACAGAGTTCGATGGTGAGGATCTCCCGACGGCTGCCTCGACCGAGACGTTGCCCCCAGGTGGTTCGGACAGCCGGATCCGTACTCCCTGACAGATCCCAGCGCACCACCTCCAAACCCGCCTGCCGGAAGCCGGTCAACAGACGGGCATCCGGACCCTCCGTCTCCAGTGCGGGCAACAGCAGCCGTTCGCGCAGCGCCTCCTCCTGGAAGGTGTGCAGATTGAGCCGGATCAACAAACGCCCCTGCGGCTTCAGGGGCATGGCCATGCGGGCCAGCACCTGGGGATCCCCCTCGACGACGCCCCGCAACAAGGCACCCCAGGGACAGTTCACGGTCACCTGGTCTGCGCTCTGGGCCAGGGAGAGCGGCAAGGCGAGGGCATCGGCCACCCACAGCATCAGATTGGGCGCCCCACCCCGAGTCGGCTTGCGCGCCGCCCGACTGGCAACCCTGCCCATGTTCTCCGCGACCAGATCGACGCCGACAAACAGGGTTTCGGGATCGAGACGTGCCCGGGCCAGGACAAAACGGGCATCGCCGCAGCCAAGATCCATGGCCACTCTGGCATAACCGCGCAAACCGGCAACCACCTCTTCAAGCGGCAGTGACGCCTCCCGTCCCGGCCACAGAACACGCATCAGCTCCGGCGAATCGCACGAGACAGGCATGCCCCCCCCTTTTTTTGACCTCTCACAGGGGCGGTCTGGTGGCCTCCACCGAGGGCGGTTCGCTCTCCGGCCCAAGCGCAGGCTGGCCTGATTCCGTGGCAATCGGCGCGATGTCGGGCATGGGCATGGGTTTGGCATCGGTCATCCATTGGGAGAGGGGATCCCCTCGGCGAAACAACACCCCCGTGAACAGCCCGATCACCTGCCCATCCGTGCGGCGCACCTCCACCTGAAAGTGGCGGGTACGCGAGCCGGTCGCCATCTCCCGCGCCTCGGCGGTCAGGCGATCCCCTTCGCGGCTGGAGGCCGGGAAGGTCATGCTGGTCATCAGCCCGACAGCGGTCTCCCCGCTGGCGTTACCGGCTACGCCATAGGCAAACTCCGCCAGGGTAAAAACGACGCCTCCATGGGTGATGCCAAACGGATTCAGCAGGTCCGCCGTCACCACCAGGGAGGCTCGACACCAGCCGGAGCGGGCCGCCTCGACCTGAATCCCCAACAAGCGATGAAAACCCGATGCCTGCATCCATTGTCCCACGCGCAGCCCATTCTCATCGTGGAGGGGATCGTTCGGCTCGGGAGGGGGGGAGTCGGTCAATTTTTTTCCTTTCACAAAGGGGCATCTTTCGACACCCTGCCCCTCTTTTTTTATGGGCAAGGGCTTGTCAAGGGGGTCCAGGGGGCTGGCGACCGGACAGGTCCAGGACAGAGTCGCAGAGTCATTCTATCAGCCACCCCCGATCCTCGCAACGGCACAGTTTGAACTGAGGCCGGCTCTTATGTCATGATCTCTGTGGACAAAGTTTGATTTAAAGATCATGCTTTTCTCCTCCAGAACACCCCTCGGTTATTCCTTCCAAGAGGCTGCCCGGACATGCCTTCCATCCTGATCGTTGATGACTCAAGCGACATTCTGGATCTGTTGACCATCGCTCTGCAAAAGGATTACACCGTCCAATCGGCCAGCCATGGCAGGATGGCCCTGGAGATGGCCTCGATGAATCCTCAACCGGATTTGATCCTCCTCGACATCGTCATGCCGGGGATGGATGGCTACGAAGTGTGTCGTCAACTGAAAGCGAACAAGGCCACCCAGACCATACCCGTCATATTCATCACCGCCAAAGACGATACCAGGGACGAGGCCAGGGGGTTCCAACTGGGAGGGGTCGATTTTATTTTCAAACCCATGACCCCCGCCTATGTCCAGGCCTGTGTCAAAACCCATATCTCCCTGCGCCAGGCCCGTGAAGAGCTGGAGAAAAACAACAGACGACTGCAAGAGATCAACGAACAGTTGACCTGCAACATGGAACAACTCGCCGCCTCGGAAGAGCGTTTCAGAAGCCTGGTCCAAATGCTGCCCGATATTGTCTACAAGATTGATGAGGATGGCTGTTTTACATTTTTAAACAAATCGGTAGAGATGCTTGGCTACCACCCGTCCGATCTGATCGGCAAACACTTCACGCAGATCATCAACAATCCCGATATCAGCCGTTCCTCCCTGGACGGGGTGTTGCAGAAGGTCACCCCTGGCGTTCCCAACCCTGACAATCACAAGGTATTCAACGAACGTCGCACCGGCCAGAGAATGACCACCGCCCTGGAGGTGCAGATCAAAACAAAGTCGGGTAGCTCCCTGGAGTCTGCCGAGCTGCGTTCCTTCAGCGACCCGGTGGTGGATGTCGAGATCAACAGCTCGGGCATCTACGGGGATATCGGCAACGATACCCATTACCGGGCCCGTCGCTACATGGGTACCGTGGGTGTCATTCGCAACATTACCGAGCGCAAAAAGTACCTGGAGACCCTGGAGAGCGTCCAGAAGGAGCTTGTCAGGACCAAGGAAGAGGCGGAAAAAAACGCCAATCGCCTGGCCATGGCCCTGCATAATGGCCATTTGGGGTTATGGGACATCAATTTTGCGACGGGTGAACAGGTGATCGATCCCACCGAGGCCAGGATCTACGGCTTTGCACCAGAACACATGCAACGTCTGCGCGAAGATTGGGTCTCCAGACTTCACCCCGAAGATCGTGATTGGGTGCTGAAAGCAGGAGAGCGCTATCGCAACGGCGACAGCGACGCCTACGACCTGGAGTTTCGCATCATTCCCCTGGTGGGCGGCGTGAAGTGGGTCCACTCCAAAGGAGCCGCTGTCGAATGGGATGAGCAAGGTCACGTCCTGCGCATGGTGGGCACGGTGAGTGACATCACCGCCCGCAAAGAGATGGAAGCGGCACTGATCCGGGCCAAGGAAGAGGCCGAAGCCGCCAGCCGGGCCAAAGGAGATTTTCTGGCCAACATCAGCCACGAAATCAGAACCCCCATGAACGCCGTCATGGGTCTGACCAACCTCTGTCTCAAAACCAATCTCACCCGGCAACAAACCGACTATCTGAAAAAGGTTAAAACCAGCGCTTTCTCCCTCATGCACCTGATCAACGACATCCTGGACTTTTCCAAAATCGAGGCAGGAAAAATGTCCATGGAACAGGAGGCGTTTTCTGTCAGGGAGTTGCTTGCCAATCTGGAATCCATGTTCATCTCCCAGTGCCAGGAAAACAACATCGAGTTGCGTGTCCAGACGGCTGAGGACATCCCTCCTCTCCTGGCCGGCGATCCGTTTCGTCTGGGACAAATTCTGACCAATCTGATGGGCAATGCCATCAAGTTCACTCATCAGGGCAGTGTGTCCGTATCGACACGTCTGCTGACCGAAACAAACACCACAGCTGTCCTGGAGTTTGCCGTGCACGATACCGGCATTGGCCTGACCGATGAACAACTGCGCAACCTTTTTCAGGACTTCTTCCAGGCCGACGCCTCCACCACCCGCAAATATGGCGGAACAGGCCTCGGACTGGCCATCAGCCGACGTCTGGTGGAAATGATGGGCGGAACCATCCGCGCCGAAAGCTCACCCAATGTGGGCAGCCGGTTTTTCTTTGACATCCATCTGCACAAACCACCCGTCGAATCCAAAAAAGAGCGACCTTCACCCCTCCATCAACCATCAACCAATGAGGCCGCCGATACCATCGCCATTCCCATCCATCTCAAAGGTGCCCACGTCCTCCTGGTCGAAGACAATGACATCAATCAGCAGATTGCGCTGGAGATCTTGGAACAGGCCGGTATTCGGGTTACACTGGCCGAAAATGGGGAGGAAGCTGTGAAAGCGACGCAAAGAATGGACTTTGATGCCATTTTGATGGACATCCAGATGCCTGTCATGGATGGTCTGACCTCGACCAGGCTGATCCGTCAATCCACTGCCTGCACCGACGTGCCGATCATTGCCATGACCGCCAATGCCATGGCCGAAGATCGAAGCAAGTGCCTGGCAGTCGGCATGAATGACCATATTGCCAAACCCATCGATCCCGATACCTTGTTTGCTGCCTTGGGCAAACGGGTCAAACAGCCTGTATCGTCCGCACATCCCGTCGGTTCCAGTCCATCCGAGGCAAAGGCATCTCCAAAGACCCCTGACTACGTCCAATCAGCCTCCGTTCCCGATTTGCCAGGCATCGATACCCGTTTTGGTCTGCGCAATATGGGGGGCCATGTCGAACTTTATCGCAAGGTCTTGCGTAAGTTCATTCGCAATCAGGGCGATATCTGCCACCAGATGGTGACCCATCTGCGTGAAGGCAACCGGGAGGCCATCTCTCGTGCAGCCCATACCTTGAAAGGGGTCGCCGGAACCCTGGGAATCACTCTCCTGGGAAGCATGGCCGCCGAGATTGAAAAAAAGATCAAAGAAAACTCTGAAACTCATGAAATATCATCGATATTGGACACAGCCACCCGGGAACTGGATCAGGTTCTTTCCACCATTCAAACGGCCCTCCCCGACCCCGAATCAACTCCTCCCCATGCGGAGGCTTCCCCAAAGGGCGGGTCATCCAACACAGAACCCAGGGAGAACAGAGAGCTTCTGGCTGGTCATTTCCACGAGGCTGAAAAACTCCTGCTCGCCTACGACGCCTCGGTGGAAAACGTCATCGAACGCATCAGTCAATTGATCCAGACCCCTGAAATGCGGGTGCATCTGGCAGAATTGCAAAAATCTTTGGAAAATTACGACTTTGAAGGTGGCCTGTCCCAATTGCGGCAGTGGGCGACCAGGCTGGATATCGACCTGGAAGAGAGACCATGATGGCAGAGGCACAAGATTTACGTAAAACGGTACTTATTGTCGATGATACACCCGAGAATTTGGACGTTCTGAAGAGCATTCTGAGTCCCGGTTACAGGCTCCAGATTGCCACAAATGGTCGTCTTGCCCTGAAAATTGCCTTCTCCCCTTCGCCGCCCGACCTGATTCTGCTGGACGTCATGATGCCGGACATGGATGGACACGAGGTGTGCCGCCTGCTCAAGCGGGATGAACGCACCAGCGACATCCCCGTCCTGTTTGTCACGGCCAAGTCGGATGTGGAGGATGAGGCCTTTGGTTTTTCCCTCGGTGCGGCGGATTATTTGACCAAGCCGGTGAGCCTGCCCATCGTTCTGGCCCGCGTCAAGACGCACCTGGCCTTCAGCGACAAAAGAAAGCTGCTCGCCGATCAGGTCGATTTGCGCACAGCCCAGTTGAAACTGCGTACCATGGAGCTGGAAGAGACCCAAATCGAGGTCATCCGCCAGTTGGGCCGCGCCGCCGAGTTTCGCGACAACGAAACGGGCATGCATGTCATCCGGATGAGCCGCTTCGCCAAAATCCTGGCCATCAAGGCCGGACTGAGCGAACCTGAAGCCGAACAAATCATGTACGCGGCCATGATGCACGATATTGGCAAGATTGGCATTCCTGACCAGATACTCCTGAAACCGGGCAAACTGACGGCCGAAGAGTTCGACGTCATCAAAAACCATCCGACCATCGGCTACAGAATCATTGGCGATCAACCATCCAGACTGCTCAATATGGCCCGCACCATTGCCTACACCCATCACGAGAAGTGGAATGGCGGCGGCTACCCCCAAGGTCTGCGCGGCAAGAAGATCCCCCTGGAGGGACGCATCACCGCCCTCGCCGATGTGTTTGATGCCCTGACCTGTATCCGCCCCTACAAAAAGGCCTGGTCGGTGGATGACGCGTTGGCCCTGATCAGCAAGGAGTCGGGTCAGCACTTCGATCCGGAATTGGCGACGCTCTTCATCAGCCTGAAACCGGAACTCCTGAAAATCATGGATGAACACAAAGATGCGTGACCGCGAAGGTGTTGTCCTTCTCGTGGATGACCAACCTGAAAGCATCGATATCATCAGGAGCATCCTGGGTACCCGCTTCACCCTCAAGGTGGCGACCAGTGGTCAATTGGCCCTGAAAATTGCCGCCCTGGGCGGATTGGACCTGATCCTGCTGGATATCGTCATGCCCAGCATGGACGGATATGAAGTGTGCCGTCGCCTCAAGGAGGATGTCGGCACCAGGGATATTCCCATCATCTTCCTGACCGCCATGGATGGCACCTCGGATGAGACCATCGGCCTGGAGCTGGGCGCCGTCGATTACATTCGCAAGCCAAGCAATCCCCTGGTCGTGCTGGCACGGGTCGGCAACGCCGTCGCTCTGCACAAAGCCCAAAAAGATTTGCAAAGAAAAAATGAGGAGCTGCAAACCGCCCTGCGCATGCGCGAAGACATTGAACAAATGGCGCGCCACGATCTCAAGGGGCCTCTCTCCGGTCTCATCGGTCTGCCCGAAGTGCTGCTCATGGGCGACGATAACCTGACAGAAGAGCAGCGCACCATTGTCCGCATGATCGAAAAAAGCGCCTATACCATGCTGGAGATGATCAATCGCTCCCTGGATCTGGTCAGAATCGAGACGGGAAATTATCAGTTGCAACCGGAGACATTCGACCTGATGCTCATCCTGGAGCGGGTGATCAATGACATGAGCCGCCACGCCAAACCGAAGGGAGTCACGATCACCATCAAACGTACCGATGGCGCGGACAGAGGGGCTCCTTTCATTGTCGTCGGCGAAAAGATGCTTTGTCACCCCTTGTTTTCCAATCTATTTTTGAATGCCATTGAAGCATCTCCCGACATGGGCGTCATCACCGTGACCCTCTCATCCACCGGCGATGCCTGCACCATCCGCATCACCAATCCGGGAGAGGTGCCCCACGCCATCAGGGAGCGTTTTTTTGAAAAATATGTTACCTCCGGCAAAAAAAGAGGCACGGGTCTCGGCACATATTCCGTCTGGTTGTCGGCCAGGACACAACGTGGCTCCGTCGAGCTGGATTGCACCCAGCCCGGTTTGACATCCATCATTGTCACCCTGCCAGGAATTCCGTAACCTGTTTTTTTGTTTGTCAGCCGAATGACTCCTGTGCCACCCTTGGCAGACGGAATGACCTTTCTGAATAAAAAGGAATAAAAAATGTCCCCATCTGATTTGATCACATGCCAGTCAGGATACACATCGTCCTTGCCTTCCCACAACGCAAAGGGTCGCAGTCTGGTCCGTCGTACCGGGGTTTCGTTTTTGCTGGTCAGTTTTGTCGGTTTGCAATTGGCGGGTTGCGTGACGACAGGGCAGGCCATCAATGCCATGGGTGTCTCGACCCAGGACCAAAGAATTGGACCGGATGATGGCAAAGACAGCTGTCGACCCTATCTGGTCGCCCTGGATTCGACCGGGGACTACTATGGCGAGGATATGCTGAAAGGTGCCCTGATGGGCGCGGCAGCCGGGGCTGGTCTGGGTGCCCTGCTGAAAGGGGACATGAAAAGTGCCCTGATGGGGGCCGCTGCGGGAGCCGCTGTGGGCGCACTCGGCGGCTACTGGATGAACAAGGTCCAGCAGGGCGAGGATCAGGCCGTCCTCGATCTGCAAAACGACATGATCAAGGATGGAAAAGAGATTGATAAAACCCAGGAAGCCCTGAAAAAATTGATCTCCTGCCGCACCCAGACCGCCGACAAGATTCGCAGCGACTTGAAAACGAAGAGAATACCCAGAACAGAAGCCGAATCGCAAATGGCCTCCCTGAAAATTCTGGCAGCCAAGGATGCCGTGGTTTGGGACCGGGTCCGCACCGGCATGAACAAACGCATGGATGAGTACAAATTTGCCGTCGCCGAACTGGAAAAACCCAGCGACGACGCCGATGCACCCGAGCCGAAAAAATCCGCACCCCCGCCAGCAAGCAGAAAAAAAGAGGTCAAGGCAGTCGAATCTGACGATATGGATGCCGATGCAGACACAACCACCGAGTCGAAACCCGCGCCCAAAAAGAAGAGCGAAGCCAGCAAGAAAAAGGTAGCCAAGAAACAGGCCAAAGAGGAGAGCCGCGATACCGCCAACCTCCTCCCGGAAAAGAAAAAAGCCCAGAAAATTCTGACGTCGACGCAAAGCAAATGGGCGCCTACGGAAAAAATGGGGAATGACTACGTGCAAAACATCAGCACGGGTTTCACCCTCTCCTCGGAGTCATCCTGGCTGTATGGGCCCGGGCACACCCTCCTCGTTGCCTGGAGTTCCGCTGCGGGAGATCTCTGCCGCCTCGATGCCTTGCGCATGAACTCCTGAACCGCATCCACTTTGGAGCATGTGGTTTTTTTGTTCGGAAAAAAATGTTGGCATGAAAGACTTTATTGGGGCCTCGCCCCAGGCCCCACCAGGAAGGGATCATTCCCTTCCTGGGCCATCCCAGTCTTTCAAACATTAAAAACTGAAGATGCCTGCCGGGAGATGAACCCATGATCAAACGGGGTGGACGTTGGCTTGTTGGTTGGCTGCTTGTGTCGTTGCTGGCCCCGGCTTTCGGCATGGATGGCCTGGCTGCCCCCCCCTCTCCGCCGCCTGGCCCGCCCAAAACGCCCTTTCTGCGCATCGAAACCGGCATGCACACGGCGATGATCAATCGCCTGGCCACCGATGGCCAAGGCACCTTCGCCGCCACGGTCTCCGACGACAAAACCGTGCGTGTCTGGTCACTGCCCGAGGGCAGACTCCTTTCGACGCTGCGCGTTCCCATCGGCAGCGGCAACGAGGGATCCCTCTACAGCGTCGCCATCTCCCCGGATGGCAAGAGTCTGCTGACAGCCGGAGCCACGGGTCACACCTGGGACGGCCTCTTTTCCCTCTACCTCTTCGACCTGGAAAAGGAGCGCATCAAGGGAGTTTTGCCCAACCTGAAAGCCCCGGTATTCCACATGGCCTACGCGCCGAACGGCAAAACCCTTGCCCTGGCGGAAAGCACCTTCGGTCTGGTCCTCCTCGATGCCACCGGCAAGGGCATCGGCGAGGATCGCGCCTACGAGGGGGCCGTCCACTGGGTCACCTTTGCCAACAACTCGGGCAGCCTGGCCACCACCTCGCTCGATGGCCATGTCCGCCTCTACAATGCCCAGGGCCAGTTGATCACCAAACGCCGTTTTCACCCCCAGGATCGTCCTCTGGCAGCGGCCTTCTCCCCGGATGACACCCTGCTGGCGGTTGGCTCCATGGATTCGCCCCGGGTGGAGGTGATGTCGGCCAGCGACCTCAAAGCCCTCTATCTGCCTGATGTCACCGGCATGCGGGAAGGCAACACCTCGGCGGTGACCTGGTCGCAACGAGCGGATGGCGTCAACCTCGTGGCCGGTGGCACGGCCATCGATGGTCAGGGCAATCGCCTGATCCGCTTCTGGAGCCAGCATGGGCGCGGCAAATCACACGACGTTGCCGTCAGCGGCGATGCCATCAATCAGGTGACTGCCGTGCCGGGCGGTGTTCTCTATGCCACGGCCACCCCGGCCTGGGGATTGATCGGTCCGGATCGGCAACGTCTGGAAAGACAATCGGTCGCCGCCGATTTCCGGGGCATCTACAAGGGGCGGCTGGCCGTAGCCGACGACGGATTGGTCGTCGAGTTCGGTACCCGCAGCAAGGGAACCCGTCCCTACCGGATCGACCTGCAAAACGGCACCTTGTCGCTTGTCACCACGCCCGACACAACCCTGGCCACACCCATCATGCAGCGCCCCCCGACAGAGATCAGCGGCTGGGAAGCCAGCAACAAACCCATGCTGGGCAAGAAACCCCTGGCCCTGGAAGGCGAGGAGATCTCCCGATCCCTGGCCATCCTGCCCAACGGAAAAGGGTTTTTGCTGGGAGCGGACTTTTATCTGCGCCTGTTCGATACCCAGGGCAACGAGCTGAAAAAGATCAGCGTTCCGGCCCCGGTGGCCGGGCTGGTCGTCAACAAGGGCAGCACCCTGGCCGTGGCAGCCCTGCTCGATGGCACCCTGCACTGGTACAGCCTCAAAGAGGCGTCGCACCTGGAGGAGCTGGCCACCTTTTTCATGAACAGCGCCAACGAACGCTGGGTCGCCTGGACACCGGAGGGCTTCTTCGCCCATGCCTACAATGGCGGCCAGGAGATGGTCGGCTATCACTACAACAAAGGCAAAACAAAGTCTCCGCTGTGGGTCAATTTTGATCAACTCTATCGCAAATTGTACCGCCAGGATCTCCTCAATCATAAAATAACCGGACAGGCCACCCAGGAGATTCAACAGGCCCACGCTGCCATCGGTGACATCGACTCCCTCGTCACCGAAAAGCTGCCGACCGTCGAACCCGTCGCCTACTGCTTCGCCACCAAGGATGGCGGTGAAGAAAAGTGCCAGGATGTCTCGACCAATATTGTCACCCGCGCCCTCTCCAGGAGCGGTACGCCACCGGCTGCGCCAGCCCCTGATGCCGTCAAACCCGAAACCCAGACGCCAAAAGAGGCCATCGCCAGCAAACCCGGAACCCAGGCGCCAAAAGAGGCCGTCACCAAGGAAGCCTTGTCCATCCTTTTGCCGGAGGGGGTGCGTGAAGTACGGGTGCGTTATCAGCTCTCCGGAAAAGGCACCCAGGAGATTGGCAATACCGCCCTGATCCTGAACAGCAGAAATATTGAACAGGACGATAAGGCAGCCACCCGGGGACTCTCCCGGGCGGCAGAACCAACCCATGCCAGGAAGGATGCCCCGACCGGCAAGGATGCCCCGGCCAGCAAGGATGCCCCGGCCAGCAAGGATGCCCCGGCCAGCAAAGACTCCCCCCTGGTCATCGAGAAAAGAGTCACCCTTGATCCCGGAAAAAACATACTGCTCTTGCGGGTTTATGACCCGTCCAGGGCCTTTTTCAACAACTCTCGCCCGCTTGAGTTTGTCGCCGCGCCGGTTGCCACCTCGCGTGGCGGTGCCATCCAGGCTGAAAAACCGCGTCTCTTTCTCCTGGCCGCCGGGGTCAATCTGTACAAGAGCGTCAATGTATTACGCTACGCCGTGGCCGATGCCAAAGGCTTCGTCGATACCGTTGCGCAGCGCAAAGGGAGCCTGTTTGGCGATGTCATGACGACCAAACTGCTGCCAGGCGGTGAGGTCAAATTTGTCCCTTATACAGAAAAAGCACACAACATTCTGGCCGATGAAGAGGTGACCAGAGAGACTCTCAACAAGGCCTTCGCCGTTCTCGCCAACGAAGTTCGCAAGGAGGATACGGTCCTGATTTATCTGGCCGGCCATGGCGTCAACTATCCGGATGCCAACAAAAACGATCAATACTACTACGTCACGCAGAATGTGGCCGGACCGGAGCCGGAAATGGTCTCCAAACAAGGCTTTGGCGGCCAGGAACTGGTCGACAAACTGGTCAAGGTCAACAAAACGACGGGCAGAATACTTCTCATATTGGATACCTGCCATGCCGGGGCGGTGGCGCTTGACAGGGTGATGGAAAATATTCAGCATGAAATCGGCATGACCCTCCTGGCCGCCTCTTCCAGCACACAGGAGGCCCTGGACGGCTACCGCAAGAGTGGCCGTGACAGCGGCCATGGCGTTTTCGCCTACGCCATTCTGGAGGGCATCCAGGGGAGCGCCGCCGGATCCGGAGGCGAAGCGGTGGACAACATCATGCTCGGACAATACGTCAAGAGAATCGTGCCCAAACTGGTGCAGGAGACCAACCCGGGGCACAAACAAAAACCCTCCTTCAAGACGCCCGGCGGCGAACTCGAAGAGTTTCCCATCTCCGCAAAACCATAAACGAGGTTGATCGACATGTCAGACGCAAGCCCAACCTTCATGGAGAGGGAAAATCTCCCTCCACCCGCCGGTCATGCGAATCGCTGCGCGACTTTCACGGCAAACAAACTGCAAACGGGTTGGCTCCTGATCGTCATGTTTTTGCTGTCTGTCTTGTTGCGCCCGGCCATCGCGATGGCTGACATCTATGGCATTGTCGTCGGCATCAACCAGTATCAATCCATGCCCCTGGATGGACCCGTCAATGATGCCCGCGACATTGCCGATGCCTTGAAAAAAGTGGGTGCCAGGGAGGTCAATCTCCTCCTCGATGGTCAGGCCAAACGCGACAATATCCTGAAAACATGGCATGATGTCCTGCAAAAAAGCAAGGCCAACGACCTCATCGTCTTCACCTATGCCGGACACGGTGGCATCGAGCCGGAACACTTCAAGGGGAGCGAACCCAGCGGCAACGATTCAACCCTGCTGCTGGGCGGGTTCTTTCCAAAAGGGGAGGGCACCTACGAACGCATCATCGATGACGAAATCGCCGGACTCTTGAAAAAGGCGACCGATGGCAAACGCAGCGTGATTGTCGTGGCCGACGCCTGCCACTCCGGAACCATGACCAGGAGTCTGGGCAACAACTCCCCGGTCAAACTCAAAGTACGTGCAGCAACCTATCCCCCCGTTGTCGATGATCGGCTGCCGCCGCTCGATCCTAAATTGAACGACCTGCCCAAAGAGTTTCCGGATGTCCTCTATTTTGGCGCCGTCAAGGATGATGAACTGGCCCCGGAAGGCAATATTGAAGGCAACATTCGCGGCGCCTTGAGCTGGGCCTTTGCCAAAGGATTGCGCGGCGAGGCCGACCTGAACAACGACGGAACCATCACCTCTGAAGAGCTGCGGGTGTATGTCACCGAAAAGGTCAAAACCGAAATGGAGGGAATGCAACATCCGCAATCCTCTGGAAAAACGCGCGATTTTACCCTGAACGTCAAGAAGGAGCCTCCCGAACCACGCAGCGAGCCTGCCGCGCAGGGGACCCCCGTCCCGTCGTCGTCCCCTCCCCTCATCGGCCTGGCCATCCTGAACGCCACCACGCCTGTCGGCGAACTTGGCAAAAAGATCCATGGGATCAAACTGATCGATCCCAACTCGGGCCAAAGACCGGATTTGACCTGGGATCTCTCTCGGGGGCTATTGTTCACCGATTTGGGCGACGTCGCCTCGACGATCAACGAAAAAGCCGCCACCGATCAGGCTTCTGCCACACGCGGATTGAAGCGCTCGCAAAGCGCCACCCCCGCCGCCACCGGCGACGAGACCGCCGATCTGCCCAACGTCCAGAATGCCGTCGACAAATATGGTGCCACCGAAGAGATCAAGCGCCTGATCACGCACAACACGCTGAAAATGTCGCTTCTTCCTGATGACAAGCTGCACCGTGCCGGCGAAAAAATCACCTTCAAGATCGAGGGATTTGACAAAACTTTCTTCACCCTGTTCAACCTGGCCTCGGATGGCTCGGTCAATTTCCTCTACCCGCTCGCCAATGCCCAAACCAAAGACCCGCTGGAGATTCCCCTCGGCAAGCCATACCTGCTCAACCTTAACGTCGATCCCCCCTTTGGGGCCGACCACATCGTAGCCATCGCCTCCCCCACTCCACTCACAGCCCTGCACCAGGCGTTGCGCCAGATGGATGGCCAGAAGTTGGCCAGCAAGATTCCCGACCTGCTGAGAAAGAATCTGACCGGCACAGGGTGGCAGATGGGCATCCATGGGCTCTATACCGGGGACAAACAGCCATGACCTCGACACAAGGATGACACGGAGCAGGAAGGCCAGGAGTCACCGCTTGAATTCCAGGGCAAGCGCGAGCTTGACACGGTCCTCCGCGCTCACTGCCTGGGCTGCCACCGTCGGAGCTGCCGCTGCCTGGACTGCCACCGTCGGAGCTGCCGCTGCCTGGGCTGCCACCGTCGGGGCTGCCGGGGGATTGACCTCTGGGCCAACGTCGGCAGCGGGTGGATTGCCTGGTTTGATGGAGCTTGTCACATCGATCCTAACCTCACCTGTCCGGGGCGAAGGTGGGGATGGATGAGCGGCGGTTTTATTGAAATCCGGCAAAGCGTAAGGCAAAACCCGATACCAGGAAACAGCGCCGACGCCAAGCATGATCAACACGAAAGAGTAAAAGAGGATACTTTTGCTTCTGTTTGAGTTTTTCTCCGTCAGAGAAACGGGGGTCTCAAGCCTGGGCATGTCGTTGCCCGGTACCGGGCGGAAAAGATAGGGCGAGCGGTTATTTTGCACTCCCTGGGAAGAGGGATCGGAAGAGGAGACAGCAGAGGCAAGAGGCAAGGCAGGGGGGGAGTGCGTGCCATACCCTTGATCGGTCTGGCCAAAATGATCGGGAGAGCAGACCGTCCCGACAGCCATGTTGATGATATCGCCAACGGTTGCGTCGCTCTGGTTGGCAAGCTCCCTCAACTGGCTGGCAGTCGAAACATCCACCCAGGCATGGATGCGGATTTTTCCCGAATCCCTGGCCTTGGAGGCAAACCTTCGTTGACGTTCAGCGTTGCTGTCACCCATGCTGTTTCCCAAAATGAGTCCAATCGACAGGAAATCATTTCATTTGTCCATGGATCTGTCAAGATGGATCCATCTCTGGTATCGACAGAAACAGACAAGGTAAGGGAGAAACAGACGTGGCAAATCTGGATACTTTTATCGGTGGAACACCCCTGGTCGATCTGGAAAAGTTGTCGGCACCTTTCCCGAACGTACGCATCATGGCCAAACTGGAGGGGAGTAATCCTGGTGGATCGGTCAAGGATCGTGCTGCCTTGGGCATGATCCTGGGGGCGGAGTCGCGCGGCGAGCTGCGACCCGGTGTCCGCATCATCGAGGCAACCAGCGGCAATACGGGTATCGCCCTGGCCATGTTGGCCGCCCGACGCGGCTACCCCCTGACCTTGATCATGCCGGAGAGCATGACCATCGAGCGCCGTGCCACCATGGCAGCCTACGGGGCAGATTTTGTTCTGACCCCTGCAGCGCAGAGCATGGAAGGCTCCATCGACCGGGCACGGGAAATGGTCGCCCACGGCGAAGGGATCATGCTGGACCAATTCTCCAACCCGGACAACTGGGGCATCCATCAACGCACCACCGGCCCGGAGATATGGCGCGATACCGATGGCAAGGTGACCCACTTCATCAGCTCCATGGGAACCACCGGCACCATCATGGGGGTATCGAGGGCCTTGAAGGCGCGCAATCCCAACATTCAGATCATTGGCGTACAGCCAGAGGAAGGGGCCAAGATCCCCGGCATTCGTCGTTGGCCTGCGGCCTATCTGCCAAAAATTTTTGACTCCCGGCGAGTGGATCGCGAGATGGATGTCTCGGAAGCGGAGTCGCTCGACATGGTGCGTCGCCTGGGCAGGGAAGAGGGCATCTTTGCCGGCATCTCGGCAGGAGGAGCCGTGGCGGCAGCCGTGCGCCTAGCCGGGGAGTGTACCGCTCCGGCCATCATTGTCGTCATTCTGCCCGACCGTGGTGACCGCTATCTGTCCATGAACCTTTTTTGACAAACCAACCAGACGCCATCGGTCCATGAATCTCTTTTGACAAGCCAATCAGAGCTTTCTCGCCTTGATCTCCCGCCACAAGGAACGAAAGGCCTCCGCCTCCGAAGAGGTGCGGGCGTAGGTGAAAACGGGCGCCCGTTTGATTCCCATCGACTCGATGACGTTGGAATCCGGAATGGTGGTCTTGAGAAAAATGGGATGGTGTTCCAAAACATTCTGGGTCACCACCCGATGGATGGACTTCTCCAGGTTGACCTGGTTGAAAAACGGCGCCACCCGCAGCTTTTTGGTGCGCCGACTGGACAAAAACTGCACCAGTTTGTTGTAGGCCCGCAGGGAGAGCGTCGACGGAATCAAAGGTACCACCAGGACGTGGGAGACCCTGAAGACATTCTCCGCCACGAGGGAGAGTCCCGGGGGACAATCGAGAAAAATATGGTCATAATCCCGCGCCAACGCCTTGAGAATACGCGCAAAGGCCTTGACCGGGTCGTTCTTGTCGTGCAAATACTGATCGAGATGGCGATAGGAGATGTCGGCGGGCAACAAATCCAGATTGGGATAGCCGGTCAAACGCAGATAGCCGTCCAGGTCGGGTTTGCCCTTCAGGATGGCCTTGGCCCCCCCCTTGATCTTGGGCTTGACGCAGAGAAAAAAACTGGTGCCACCCTGCGGATCCAGATCCCAGATGACCGTCCGCACTCCCTCCATGGCGGAAAGATAGGCCAGGTTGACCGTGTTGGTGGTTTTCCCCACACCACCCTTGAAATTATAGACGGAGAAAATTTTCATGACTCTTCAGCTCTTTCCCTGCGCATGATCCGCTCCACCCCCGGGCATTGACACCGGGTATACTGCCCACAAGATATAAGCAATGCCCCTCGAAAGGGAACTGTCCATCATGCAGTCGCCTGCCGATTCTGCTCTTTCCGAGCGGGATCGCTTACTCCCCACGACCCGTTTCCGCCTGGACATCGAGTATGTCGGCGAGGCGTTTTCAGGTTGGCAACGGCAGGCGTTCGGGATAACGCTTCAGGGAGTTTTGGAAGAGGCCCTGGCCCGCTTGTGCGGGCATGCCGTGACGCTGGTCGCTGCCGGTCGCACGGATGCCGGGGTGCATGCCCTGGGTCAGGTGGCGCACTTTGATACCTCCTGTCCGCGTCCGGAGAAGGTGTTGCTGCGTGCCATCAACGCCACAACGCCACCGGACTTGACTGTCTTGCGTGTCACGCAGGTTTCCAACGCCTTTCATGCACGCCATGCGGCCCGCCATCGGGAGTATCTCTACCGCCTTAGCGACCGGGAGACCCCTTCTGCCTTGGACAGGGGGCGCGTCTGGCACCATCCCGCCACGCTGGACGAAAAAGCCATGCGTCGGGCCGCCCGGATTCTGCTGGGTACACATGATTTTTCCGCCTTTCGTGCCGCCCGATGCCAAGCCAAGACCCCGGTACGCACCCTGAGCCGCATGGAGATTCACCGCTCGAACGATGAGATCCGGGTGATCCTCGGCGCCGATGGTTTTTTGCACCATATGGTGCGCAACATTGTCGGATCTCTGGTTCTGGTCGGGCAGGGAAAAAGATCGATCGCCTGGTTTGAAAACGTATTGGCCAGCCGGGATCGCACCCTGGCAGGCGCCACTGCCCCACCACATGGGCTGTACTTGAATCGGGTTCTCTATTGATATCATATTGTATTCAAACGATTCGTTGCCGGGTGCTGAATGGTCACTGAGTTTTTTTTCTTGATTATTTCAATATTTCAAATAATATTGAAATATGGAGACCCAATCTGTCATCATGGCGCTTGCAGCTCTGGCCCAGGAGTCGCGTCTGGCCATTTTTCGCTGTCTGGTGCAGGCTGGACCTGATGGTCTGTCCGCCGGAAAGATCGGCACGGCAACGGGTATTGCACCCTCGTCGTTGTCTTTTCATTTGAAGGAGCTGGTGCATGCCCACATGCTGAGTTCCTGCCAGCAAGGGCGTTTTGTCATCTACACGGCCAACTTTTCCACCATCCAGACCGTCATCACCTACCTGACCGAGAACTGCTGCGGGGGCGATCCCTGTTCGCTGATCGCTCCTCCCGCTTGCGCTTGTCCAGAATCACACCAACCTGAGGACAAAACAGCATGACCGCAAAAAGAAGGTCCATTCTGGTGCTTTGCACCGGCAATTCGGCACGCAGCATCATGGCCGAAGCCCTCATCAACACCCTGGGAGAAGGGCGCTTTCAGGCTTACAGTGCCGGGAGTCATCCGGCAGGCAAGGTCAACCCGTTGGCCATCGAACAGGTGTCCAGTTTGGGGTATCCGACCGAGACGTTGCGCAGCAAAAGCTGGGACGAGTTCTCCCGACCCGCTGCCCCGCCCATGGATATCGTCATCACCGTCTGTGACAACGCCGCCGGAGAGGTGTGTCCCCTCTGGCCGGGAGAACCGATTGCAGCCCACTGGAGCTTCACGGACCCTGCCGCCGTGACCGGCAGCGATGACGTGAAACGCCAGGCCTTTGCCAAAACCTTTCACCATATCAAAAAACGTGTGCAGGCGTTCCTGGCCTTGAAGATTGATTGGCATGATATTCCCGCTGCAAAAGAGGCGCTGGCACGGATCGGGCACCTGCCGGATGACAGGGAGTGACCCCGGCAATGACCACCCACGGCGAATCGTCCACCCGACCCCCTTCCCAAACCCCCATCAATTTTTTTGAACGCTTTTTGACCGTGTGGGTTGGCCTGTGCATTCTGGCGGGCATCGCCCTGGGAGAAAAATGGCCCGACGTGTTCCAGTGGATCGGGCGACTGGAAGTGGCTCAGGTCAACGTTCCGGTAGGTGTGCTGATCTGGGTCATGATCATCCCCATGCTGGTCAAGATCGACTTTGGTGCCCTGCATCAGGTGAAGTCTCACTGGCGGGGGATCGGCGTCACTTTGCTGGTCAACTGGGCAGTCAAGCCTTTCTCCATGGCCTTTCTTGGCTGGCTCTTCATACGCCATGTATTCGCCGCCCATCTGCCCGCCGATCAACTGGACAGCTATGTCGCCGGATTGATCCTGCTGGCGGCGGCTCCTTGTACGGCCATGGTCTTCGTCTGGAGTCGACTCTGCCATGGCGACCCCTATTTCACACTGACACAGGTCGCCCTCAACGACACCATCATGGTCTTTGTTTTTGCCCCACTGGTTGGATTTCTGTTGGGCATTTCAGCCATTTCCGTACCCTGGAATACCCTCCTGATGTCGGTGGTACTCTACATTGTCATGCCTGTTGCGTTGGCCCAGGCCATCCGCAACGCATTGCTGAGAAACAGCGAAGCAGCCCTGAACAGAGCTTTGGCAAAAACAGGCCCCTGGTCCATCGGTGCGTTATTGACAACGCTCGTGCTGCTTTTCGCTTTTCAGGGTTCCGCCATTTTGAAGCAACCTTTGGTCATTGCCATGCTGGCCGTTCCCATTCTGATCCAGGTGTTTTTCAACGCAGGCCTGGCCTATTGGCTCAACAGACAGATCGGGGAGAAACATGCGATAGCCTCTCCTTCGGCATTGATTGGGGCCAGCAACTTTTTCGAGTTGGCTGTTGCCACAGCCATCAGCCTTTTCGGGTTCAACTCCGGTGCCGCTCTGGCGACGGTGGTCGGCGTTTTGATCGAGGTGCCGGTGATGCTGCTCGTGGTACACACAGTCAATGCCACATCCACCTGGTACAAAAGCAAAAACACGTTATCAAGCGGGGTTCATTTCCACTGACCATTCGGGTTAACATGGAAAATTGATGGGTTCGGGTTCTGGAGATGGGATGCCCCCTGGGAGATCCATGCACCTCGTTTTGCCTTTGCCATTGCGAACTTTTGTTCCTCTGCTGCTCCTGTTCACCCTTTTGACGGCCATCATCGCCATCTGGTGGGAACACCATGACACCCGGCAAATGACCCGGGAAGAGGCCAAGGCCGTTTTTCAGATCCATCTGGCCCAGCTGTCCCACATTCTCAGCCATGAATGGGACCGAACACCCGGTCATGAACTGGACGCCAGCGGACTGAAACGCATCGAGGTCAGTGTGCGCTTTGCCTCCACCCACCAGGATGTCACCAACGTTCTGGTCGTCGATGCTCGTGGCATGGTCCTGGCGGGTTCGCACCCCTCCGATGCAGGTCAACCCTTCAGTTCACACCCCTTCAGCCACCTGCAATGGGTGCAAAAGATTCTCGATCTGGAATCCTTCGGTCTTGATCCCCAAGATGAAGGATTCCTTGTGGAAGAGAGATCCGCCACCGGCTACCACCGTCTCCGCAGCAACGTCCCGGGTGACGGGATGAAAACCAAGGATCTGGCCACCATCTGGATGACCTTCGATCTGCATCGCCTGATGGCCATAAGTCGTCACCAGGCCTGGAAGAAAACCTTCATTTTCTTCATGGCCTTTTTTCCCCTGGCCCTGGGGTTTGGCACTCTTTTTCACTGGTATGTCACCCGGCGGGTGGAATCCCTGGTCACTGCCGCCGCCGCCTTGGCTGCCGGGCGTCTGGATACCCGAATCGGGGTTCAGGGACATGATGAATTATCTCATGTAGCCCACGCCTTCAACACCATGGCCGGGGAGATCCAAAACGCCCACCAGTTGCTGGAAAGCCGCGTCCAGGAGCGAACCCGGGAGTTGGAAGAGTCCCGGCAAACCCTGCGTCAGATCCTGGACACCATCCCTGTCGGTGTGTTTTGGAAAGATGGCCTTGGGCACTATCTTGGCTGCAACCAACGTTTTGCCGCAGACGGCGGCATGACGCAACCTGAATCGATCATCGGTCTCAGCGACCTGGAAATGCCCTGGCATGCAGATGCCCCTCAATACCGGCTGGATGATCTCGCCATCCTCGAACATGGACAACCCAAGCTGGATTACGAGGTCAAACTGACCTCCTCCAACCATGACGAATTGTGGCTGCGTACAAGCAAAATGCCTTTCCTCGATGCCACGGGCCAGGTCATCGGTATCCTTGGCGTCCACAAGGATATCACCGATATCAAACTGGCCCAGCGCGCACTCCAGGAGGCCAACCGGAAAAATCAGTTGATTCTCGAGGCCGTTGCCGTGGGGATCTGCGGTCTGGACGCCAACGAGGTGGCCACCTTCATCAATCCGGCGGGTATGGCGATGATCGGCCAGATGCGCGAGCAAATCATCGGCCACCCTTTCCATGTCTGGAGTGGCCTGTCGTTGCCCAGAACCACCGGCAATACCGAAACACGACAGCCGGACGACAGCAAAACAACGGAGTGCCCCGTGTGCGCCACCTTGCGCGACGGCATCACCCGTTCTGTCTCCATTGTCCACTTCCAAACCTGCGCCGGGCAGAAAAGACCCTTCAGCCTGGTGGTCAGTCCCGCCCTCGTCGATGGCGTTCCACAAGGGGTCGTCATCGTTTTTCAAGATATTTCGGCGCAGCTGGAAGCGGAAGCGGACCTGCGCAAGCTCTTTGTCGCCGTCGAACAGAGTCCCAGCGTCGTGATGATCACTGATTCCGAGGGCCATCTGGAATATGTCAACCCCAGGTTTTGCCAGGTGACCGGATACACGTCGGACGAGGTTTTGGGACTCAATCCAGGCTTTCTCTCTTCCAGGGAAAAATCAGCCGCAGAGTATGCCATTCTGTGGCACACCATTCTCGAGGGGGGCACCTGGCAAGGCGAGTTTCGCAATCGAAAAAAAGATGGCTCTCTGTACTGGGAGTCGGCAACCATTTCGCCCATCCTGAATGATGAAGGGAACATTACCCACTTTTTAGCCATCAAGGAGGATGTTTCCGAACGACGCCAGGTGGAACGCGCCCTCCTGGAGAACGAGGCCCGCCTGAACACCACCCTGGACGCCATCGATGAAGGGGTCTGGGACTGGAACATACCAACTGGGGTTGTGCATTACAGCCCGCGCTGGGCCAGCATTTTTGGCTACGAACCGGACGAAATCCACGCCAATCTGGCAACCTGGCAAAACATGATCCACCCGGAAGATCTGGCCGGGTTTGACAAAGCCATCGACGATCACTTCCAGGGCCATGCCGGCAGCTTTGTTGCCGAACACCGAATGCGTCACCGCGACGGTCACTGGCTGTGGATCCTCAACCGGGGCCGGATCGTTGAACGGGATAGCCGGGGCGCCCCACTGCGCATGGTCGGCGCCAACCTGGATATCACACCCCGCAAAGTCATGGAAGAGAGACTGATCCAGGCCAAACGCGAAGCGGAAAGGGCCAATCAGGCCAAATCGGAGTTCCTGGCCAACATGAGCCACGAGATACGGACTCCACTCAATGCCATCATCAACCTCAGCTACCTGGTCTCCCAGGGCGATCTGCCACCCGTGCAACGGGACTATCTCAAGAGAGTTCAGGAGGCCGGACGCTCCCTGCTCGGTATTCTCAACGATATTCTGGACCTCTCCAAGATCGATGCCGGACAAATGACCCTGGACACCATCCCGTTCCAGATGAATGACGTTTTGACCCACCTCGCCGCCATGATCAACTCCGCCAATCTGCATGACCTGGATATTATTTTCCGTATCCACCCTACCATTCCCCGGGAACTGCGCGGGGATCCGCAGCGCCTGGGGCAGGTTCTAGGCAATCTGGTCGGTAATGCCCTGAAATTTACAGAGAAAGGCCACATCCTGCTGACTGTCGAACCCACGCGACGCAGCAACGATCGCATGGCCATACGTTTCAGCGTCGCCGATACCGGCATCGGTATCTCACCCGAGGAGCGCAGCTCCATTTTTGGCTCCTTCACCCAGGGAGACGGCTCCCGCAGCCGACGCTACAGCGGTGTTGGCCTCGGTCTGGGCATCAGCGAGCGTCTGGTCCGCATGATGGGGGGTGACATTCAACTGGAAAGTCATCCCGGCCAGGGAAGCTCCTTTCAGTTCACGGCCTGGTTTGGTCTGACGAAGAGCGCCCCCTCCGTCGACCATGCGCGCCTGAATGCCCTGCACCACCTGCATGTCCTGGTGGTCGAAGACAACCCACTGGCTCGCGACACCATCGTGGAGCTGCTGACGTTTCACGGGATGACGACAACAGCCATCGCCGCCAACCATAGTGCCCTGTCGCAACTGGAACAAAGGGGGGAAACCGAAGGGGTCCCCTCTTTTGCCATTCTCCTCCTGGATATGGATTCCGCACACATGGATGGCTTTGAAAGCGCACGACGTCTGCGCACCCTCCCCGCCCAGGAAAACGCCCTGGTCCTGTTCATGGTCTCATCCAGGAACAGGGAAAAAGTGCAAAGAATTCTTGAAAATCAAGATCCCTGTGGCCTGGTTTTCAAGCCGGTCATCGCCGGAGTCCTCCTGAACAGCATGGTGGATCTGCTGGATCTGAACCAGAACCACTCCGCGCATCGACAAACCATGAACGTCGTCCCGGAAGGCAGCGATTGGCATCTCCCGGGGATCGATATCCAGGCCGGATTGAGCCTGGCCGGAGGCGATATCAACCAGTTTCGTCACGTATTGCATGGATTCCGGGAGCGTAACGCCTCGTTCATGGAAACCCTCCATCGGGAGTGGCATGACAAAGACCTCGATCAGATCCGCCAGCGTCTCCACCTGACCAAAAACATGGCCAGCTCCATTGGGGCAACCTCGCTTCTCTTGGCCATCCGGTCCCTGGAAGAGAGCCTGAATCAGCCCGAACAGGGCCCACGGGAGTTGGCCCTGGCCCTCTTCGAAGCCAGATTCCAGGAACTCATGACCAGTCTGCATTCTGGTCTTTCTCCCTTGGCGGATGAGACACTCTTCCGGGATAATGGCCCCGGACAACTCCTCTTGCCGGAAACCGAGCGTATTCTGGAACTGGTTCGCGACCTGTTATCCAACCTGGATGCCGACGTGACCAGATCCCTGGAACTTTCCGAAGAGCTGGTCACCTTGCTTAAGGGAACGGGGTTTGAAAAAACAGGACATCAAATCAACATGGAGCTGTCTCAATTTGAAACGGATGCTGCGCGCGCCCTGCTCCAGGGAATCACTGACCGGCTGCCCACGACGGAATGAAATGGCAACAGCTTCACCGTTGGGCAGTGACTTCAGCCATGGGACAAAATAAAACCATATTGTCGGGCATGGGGCTGGAATGAACCTGTCGGCGTCGGGTGGGCGCCAATAGAAATCGGACTTCCTCGATGGACAAGTCGCTGCAAACAAAAAAACCCAGAATTCTGATCGTGGACGATGTGGTGGATAACCTGCGCATCCTGACCATTCTTCTGCAAAATGACTACATCGTCATGGCAGCCAAGAGTGGCAGCAAGGCCATGGATCTGGCCCATGCCCACCCACGGCCCGACCTCATCCTGCTGGATGTCATGATGCCCGGCATGGATGGTTTCGAGGTGTGTCGACGTCTGAAGGAGGATCCCCAGACCCGGGAGATTCCCGTTATTTTCGTCACCGCCCTGGATGAAGAAAAAGACGAGGCCTACGGATTCAAGGTCGGTGGCGTCGACTATATTTCCAAACCCTATCGCCCTCCGATCATCCGGGCGCGCGTGCAAACCCAGATCTCCTTGCAGTCTGCCATGACCCGCCTGCGTGCACAGAAGGAGTTGCTCTCCTTCGAACGCAGCATGGTCGAAAACATCATACTCAAGATGCGTGCCTCTCTCTCCCAGGTGGATGAACCCAACATTCGCTCCCTGGAAACCCCCGTCGACAAAACAACCGGCGACATCCTGCTGGCCGAACGCCGCCACGACGGCATTCTGCATGTCTTCCTGGGCGATTTTACCGGACACGGTCTTTCGGCGGCGGTTGGCGGCCCCATGGTGGTGGACATCTTCCACGCCATGACGGTCAAAAAATTTCCCATGGAAGAGATCCTCCAGGAAATCAACAAAAAGCTGTACGCCAAGCTCCCGCAACATGTCTTTCTGGCTGCCATTTTCATGGAGTTGACCCAGGATCTTCGCCAGCTTCGCGTGTGGAATGGGGGCATGCCATCTCTGCTCATGTTTCGACAAAACGGAACCATCGAAGAGGTTCCACCCAAATATTTTCCACTGGGAATTCTGCCGGAGATCGAAACAACCGAAGTTATTCAGTCGGCAACACTGCTGCCTGAAGAGCGTATCGTGGCCTTCTCCGATGGCATCATCGAAATGATGGATACCGAAGGGCAAATGTTTGGCGCGGAACGCCTGATCGATGCCCTGCGGCAGATCTTCGCCAGGGAAGAACCCCTGGCAAATCTGGAGAGTCTCCTGAAGGGCTTCCGCAAGGATGCTCCGCAAACGGACGATATCACCATGATTGAATTACGTTCTTTACCATGAGAGTCACGTAGCGACCCTTATGACCGAAAGATGGATGGAGGATTTCTCCGTCCGTGCTACATCAGATCGAGTCTTGGACACAACGGCCCACTCTGAAACAGCGGAGAACAAAGGTGAGTTTTCTGAAAAAGATCCAGATCAATACTGGCATTTCCTGGGTGGAGGCCCCGGAAGCGGGGTTGCGCGTTCTTTGTGGTTGTCCGGCCGACAGTGTCAAGCACCTCATGAAACGTGGCCTGATCCTGCCAACGGAAAAGGATGGCGTCGTCTTTGAAACCGGCCCCAATGCCATCCTGCTCGCCGACACCTTGCTGCAAAATGGCGACTTCTCCAATCTGGCCGAATTTCCCGTTCTGCAAATGCTCTATCGTCAGGGCATGATCATTCCCAAACACCCCAACAACTCCGGTATCAAACCGTTGTTGATCGGCATGAGGGAACAGGTCAACTCCCAAATGGAGTACATCCACCGGGGCAATTACGGCCTGGTGACCGAAGAGGAGATGCTCGCCGCCGGTGCCACGCTTGCCGTCGCCCGGGAGATGCTCGCCTTGAAGCTCAAGTTTGCCTACGGCAAGATTCGTTCACCCAAAGAGTTTTTGGACACCTGCGTGGTTGGCAGTCAGCCGGTCGAGATTCGGAACGGCGTGTTCATTCGCCGTTTGCGGGTCAATCTTTACGAATTCAGCTTTCGCGGCGAGAGCGTCACCGTCGATCTGCAATTGACCGCCCATGAAAATTATCAGTCCCCCTATCCAATGGGATTCTTCAGATTACCCAGGGACTATTTCTCCATCATTCACTCCGGCGAAGGGGATGGATGGGATATCAACCGGCCCAGCATGGGGAGTATCATTGTCTTTCAGGGCAGGATCTATCTGATCGACGCCGGCCCCAACATTCAAAACACCCTGCTGGCCCTGGGTATTGGCATCAATGAGGTGGACGGTATTTTTCATACCCATTCCCACGATGATCACATGGCCGGGCTGACCAGTTTGATTCGCGCCGATCATCGCATCCAGTACTATGCCACCTCCCTGGTGCGCAGATCGGTCACCTTGAAGCTTGCCGCCCTCGTTGGCATGGATCCAACGCGCTTTACCGATTTTTTCGCCGTCCACGACCTTGAACCCGGAGAATGGAACTCCGTCGATGGTCTGGAGGTGCGCCCCATCTACTCTCCCCACCCCGTCGAAACCAGCGTCTTTTACTTTCGCGCCCCCTGGGAGAGCGGCTACCGCTCCTACGCCCACCTTGCCGATATCATCTCCTTGAAACTTCTTGAAGAGATGACCACGCCGGAGCCTGGAGAAGAGCGGGCAGCCGATCACCCTCTCAGCCCGGCACTCCTGGAACGCGTTCGCCGCGACTATGCCATTCATGCCGACATCAAGAAACTGGATATTGGCGGCGGCATGATCCACGGCGTCGCCCAGGATTTTTGCAACGATACCTCCGGCAAGGTCATTCTGGCCCATACTGCCCTGCCGCTGACAAACAAGGAAAAAGAGATCGGCTCGGGCGCACCCTTCGGGACCGTCGACCTTCTGATCCCGGCCTATCGGGACTACTGGGGAGCCTTTGCCCTGGAATTCCTGCGCATCTGTTTTCCTGCCGTGCCTGCGCATCAGTTGGCTGTTCTGTTGAACAACCCCATGGTCGAGTTCAACCCGCACACCATCATTCTCAAGGCCAGGCAGATTCCGGAAAACTTGTTCCTCATCCTCTCCGGCAGCGTGGAGACCATCGAAGCCGGAGTACGGGGACTCCTTTATGCCGGAACCCTGGTGGGAGAGATTGCCGGTCTTTTCCAGGTCCAATCCGTACAAACTTTCCGCACGGCGAGTTTTGTTCAGGCCCTGCGCATTCCCGTATCGCTGTATACCCAGTTCATCCAGGCCAACGCCCTCGATCAGGAGATTGGGCAACTGATGAGTATACGGGAACCCCTCAAGGAAAAATGGCTGTTCAACGAAGGAATTTCCGACCCGGTTCACAATCGGATCGCCCACCATACCACGATCAGAAAGTTTGATGCCGGAACAACTCTGAGCAATATCAACCCGGGCTGCATCTATGTTGTGGCCCAGGGACGACTTGAGCGCCAGTTGGGACAGGATGTTCTGGAAACACTTGCAAATGGCGACTTTTTCAATGAGGAAACGGCAGTCTTCGCAACCCCTGCCATTTTTCGTATCCGGACCATGGAGCCGGTCACCCTCTTTGAAATACCTTGGGATTTATTGCGCCATATACCCATCGTCCAGTGGAAGGTCTTTGAAACCTACGAAAAGCGCAAAGAGATGCTTTTGCACAGCGAAACTGACAGCCATGCCGCCTTTCAATGGCACGATGCCTTCAGCGTCAACGTCAGGGATCTGGATATACACCATCAAAAAATGTTTCAGATGGGTGCCAAATTGTACGCCGGCCTGAAAAATGACACTCCTGCTCCAGTCTTGAAAGAGGTCGCCGACTTTCTGAAAGATTATGCAGAATTTCATTTCCAGTCCGAAGAGAGACTGTTGTTTCATTGGGGCTATCCAGGGGCCAAGGCCCATCTGGAAATGCACAGAAAGCTGATCTCGGAGTTGCAGGAAATGTTGGAGAAAATGAGCAAAGAAGAGTGGAAAAACAGCGATGACTTTTTTAAATTTTTCCGGGGATGGCTTGTAGAACACATTCTGAGCGAAGACCGAAAATATGCCGAGTTCCTGGCGTCCGGCGCTACTCGATCCTATTGATCAGGTCATCTTCCCCGATTATTGCCAAGAGGCCTTCCCATGCGCATTCTGATCGCCGATGATGAATTATCCAACCGCATCATCATGAAAAAGTTTCTTTCCCCCTTCGGGGAGTGCTTTTTAGCGGAAAACGGCAAGGAGGCGGTCGATCTGTTCAAACAGGCCCTGGATGAAAAGAATCATTTCGACCTGGTCTGCCTCGACATCATGATGCCCGTCTTCGATGGCTTGGTAGCCCTGCAAAAGATTCGCACCATGGAGGCCTGGAGCGGCATCGGCGAGGAAGAAGAAGCCGCCATCTTCATGGTCACCTCCATCGATACGGCAGAAACCGTGCTGCGCGCCTTCATGAAAGGCGGTTGCACGGACTACATCAACAAGCCCGTCACACGGGATCGCCTCGTGGAGAAGCTGCGCGAACACGGGCTGGTTTCCTGATATCACGAGAAACTCCGTCAGCCGTCACCCTCCCCCTTGAACAACCTGATCCGCCTTGGCCAGCTGCTCCAGGATCGCCTGGGCAATTCTGTCAGGCTGAAATTTGGGGATGAAATCATCGGCTCCCATTTGTTTGGCCTTATAGGCATTCGATTGATTGCTCAATGAACTGTGCAGGGTCAAATGTATGCCGGCCAGGTGTGGGTTGGATTTGACTTTTCGCGTAAAGGTGAAACCATCCATGATCGGCATCTCGATGTCGGAAAAGATCAAGGTATAGGGGCATCTTCCCCCGCCTTCAATAGATTTTTCCAATATTTTCAGTGCCTTGTCTGCATTTTCTACGAGAGTGTGCCGAATACCCATCTGATCCAGTGCCGAGCTGATCAACTGGCGTGCCGCCCGCGAGTCGTCCACGGCCAGAATCTGGTGTTCGGCACGCACAACCTGACCGGCTTTTTCCAGCAGGTCACCGGAAACGGCATCATCAATGCCTATGATATCGCTCAGAATCTTCTCGACATCCAAGATCTGGATGGGCTGATCTCCCTCATAGGTGATGGCTGTCAAGAAACTCTCTTCGTAGATCTCCCCTTCGGGACTGATGATATCGTCCCAGCTTTTGTGTACCAGAAGATTCGGGCGGGCAATCAAAAACCCCTGCGTCGATGTACTGTACTCACACACCATGATGTAACTGACGACGTTGCCAAAATCGATCGGTTCCAAGCCAAGGGCCAAGGAAAGATCGATGAGGGAAATGGAAGAACCACGAAAATCGACGGTCCCCAAGATGGCCGGATGCGATTGGGGAATCCGCGTAACGTGCTTCGGGCACTCCAATATTTCAATAATCTTGAATACATTGAGGCCGTACAGTTGACCGTCGGTCAGATAGAAAGTCAACATTTCCATCTCGTTACTGAAGGCCAGATTGGTTCTCTGGTTGACTTCCGACATCAGATCACTCATGGCAATCTCCCCCTGTTTTCCCTGGATCAGGCCTGGAATCAGCCCCTGGCGTTCCATGCTACCAGAAATTGTCTCTCAAACCGAATCCATTTCGGGGTGCGTCGTTTTTTTAACTATTGGCAACTGCCCAGGTACCCCCTCAAGAAAGGCCTGGACATGAAAGCCTTTGTCAGGGCTTCGCCCCGAACCCCACCAGGACTCTGTCCTGGTGGGGTTCGGTCACCAGCCCCCTGGACCCCGATTCGTTGCCGGGTGCTGAATAGTTACTATAAAAGAACAGAAGCGAATCAGTCTGCCATGGCCGCCTGACAACGGCGACACATCTGTGCCAGGGTGGCATTGACCATGTGCTGTCGTCTGGGAGAGAACAACAACTCTTTCAAGGATGTCCGGGCAATATTGCCATAGCTGAATCTTTGGTTGAAATCGTGGCAACAAGTATAAATGTTTCCTTGAACACCAAAATGGAGATTGCCATCAAAACGTTGATCCAGGCATCCCCTGGCGCCGGGCAGATCAATCTTGTTGTCGATGAAAGGGCGCAACTCACCACCACGGTCGGCAAGGGGAAAGGCGGTGACCTGATAACCATAAGGGGCGAACTCTTTTTCGAGGGCCGCGTGACGCAGGTCGTGGTCGGCGTCCTTGAGACCCAGGACCATGAGGATGGCAGTCAGCTCTTTTGGTCTGATGTGAGGACCGAGGCGGTGCAACCCTTCTCGCAATCTCTCCGCCTGCCCGGGAGAACCATCCGTGATGCGTCGGTAAGCATCCGGGTCGACAGTTGGCACATCGATGAGAAAATAACGCGAAAAGAGCGATGGATTATCCAATAGATACTCGAGAATGGCCTGAGTCAGATGGGTGCCGTTGGTAATGTTCCAGTAACGGAGACGGCGTGCCTTGAGCTGTTCCAGGCGCTCGATGAATTGAGGATCGATGGTGGGTTCTGCATAGGAAGAGTGGGTGACCAGGTTGATTTGACTGGGAAGCGCCATGACCTGATCGAGAATTGCGCCATAGAGATCCATCGACATGACCTGGGGAGGGAAAGCATCCCAATGACCATAGAAGCAATAGTTGCAACGACGGTTGCAAAAATTGATGGTCTCGATCTGGACATTGATGGCCGGATTCAATCCCCATGTCGCCGCTGAGGTCACAAAGGTCTCCCGCAAACACTCTCTCTTTCCATCTCCAGACGAGGTATCGCCTCATTGACGACCTTATTCCAACTCCAGATCGAG
The DNA here is from genome assembly GCA_015229045.1 of Magnetococcales bacterium. The sequence goes on along the minus strand of JADGCJ010000001.1, from coordinate 3,778 downwards.
ATGGATGCGAGGCGACAACGAGTGAGCGATGAGACAGTACGTGTTGGGTACGGCGAGAAGTGAGTGAGGCAGTCAACGAAGCAGACGCCTGATCTGGAATTGGAATTACATCCATCCCGATCCGGAAAAACCACCATAGAAGACAACGCAATCACTCCAGGAAGGTGATGACCAGACCCAACGGTTGCACCTCGCGTATGCTCATTTTGAGACTGGCTCGTCCCGGCCAGCTGGTGCGAACCTTCATCGGCTGAGAAGGTGCCTCTTCACCGCGATACAAACGAATGGCCTTGAGCAACCCCTCGCCCTCCGGCAAGGCATCAATGGAGCACGCTGTCGGATTGCTCGCAAAATAGGGTACCGCTGCCTGGGTCAGAAAGGTTACCACATTGGATCCATCAACAATCAAAAGCGGCTGGGCCATGCGCCCCAGAATGTTGTAAAGAGCCTCTTTTTCCGCCAAAGCCTGACGAACGAGGCGCGCCTTTTCGATCGTATTGGCCGTTTGCTCGACCATTGCCTGGAGACGCTCAAGATGGTGATCATCAAAGGCTTCCTTGGTCTCATGCTGGACAATGACCACGGCGCTCACCCGCTCCTGGAACAGGAACGGTACAGCCATGGCCGAACCTGTCTCCCAATGATCCTGCGGAAGAACCACCCAACGCGAATCCTGGGTGACATCTCTGAGGAGAGCCGGCTGCCGGTTGACATACACCCATCCTCCCAACCCATCTTTCATGACCTTCAAGACGTTGTAGGTGGCAAACTCCGGTGTCTGTCCTGGTCTGGCGAGAATGTTGTGTTTGACTGAGCCAGATTCATCGAGCACAAGGATGCTGCCACGATCTGCCCCGGCAATTTCCAGCGACAGTTTGAGAATGCGTCCGAGGAGAAAATCCAGATCGGTCGACGCATTCAGTTGCCGCAACAATGCAGGACCGATGACTGGCGTGTTCGGATTTTCCATGCGTATGATCTCCTGATGAGGGTAGGGCCCGTTGCAATCTGTTTGCAACGGGCGGCATCGTGGTTACCAACCTTCACGGATGGGGGGAAACCTTCCCTCACCCTCCGATCAGAGAGTCGCTGTGCGACTTCACGGCAATCCGGCTTATTCCAATTCCAGATCAAGCGTCTGCTTCGTTGACTGCCTCACTCACTCCTCGCCGTACCCAACACATACTGTCTCGTCGCTCACTCGTTGTCGCCTCGCATCCATCTTGATCTGGAATTGGAATCAGAGGGCAGCGTCACCAAAGTAGCCGCTGAGTCGGCTCTCCTCGCTGTCGATGCCAAGAGTGACTCCCCTGGGAAAACGGCAATAAATGGCGGTGGAAGAGATCCGGCGCACGGAAAAACCGCTCAGATTGGCAGCACACCCTATGATCTCATGGTATTGAGGTACAATCACCATGGCCAGATGATTTTGTTTGCTGAAATGAATGGCCTTACGAATCAAGGCAACATAAGGAATGACCGTTGTCCATTCGCTCCAGAGATCGAGGCAGACGAGATAAACCGTCCCCGCAGGGTTTTCTACCGGAAAATGCACAAAAAGGCCATAACCAATCAGGACGCCATCGTCCGTGAAGCAGCCACACAAAAGCAGACGATGCAGTGGATTCTTGCAAAGGATCCATTGCAAGTCCAAAGATGTTCGCCGATTGGTAAAGCCGAAGTTCCTGTCCGTCCTTTGCCACAGACGATCAAACTCGGGCCCGGCATTGTCCAGGATACGCACTTGCAACCCCTTGATTTTGGATAAACCAGACCAATCCCGTACTTGCTGTACCAGGCGCGTGCTCCAGGCAACAGGAAAAGCCAAAACCCTGGGCAGATTTTTTTTCTGATTTAATTTCCAGGCCAAAAACGAGGTATTGGTGACAAAAAGATGCTCAACGAAATACTCTGCCAGATTCCGGAACCGAAAACCACGCAACACAGCGGCCAGACCCGGGGATGCCGTTGTATTGAACACGGGCCGCGCCCTGGCTCCGGCAAGAAAGAGCGCCAAAAGCCGGACGCCCTCCTGCTGATATTCAGGAAGTATCAGCAACGGGGAGATGTTGCTGGCTGTCACCTCTTGGCCAAAAAGCTGGATCCGACTAGGGATATCGGCCAACATGCCGACGATACCAGAGTCATTCACAAGCAACCAGCCGCGTACCCAGTCGGGCCGAAAAGCCGGGTTCTCTTCCCACCAAAACTGAAAACGTCGCTGCCAAAGATCATGCGTCAACTTCTCTCCCGGAAAAGAGGAGCAAAAAGTCGCCAAAGCCGGATAATCCGTCGCTTGAATGGGTACCTGCCTGGTCATATCCCTGAACACCAGTGGCAAAGGCTGCCTGTATCAATCTTGTGATTTGTCCCAAAAACCCCGCCCATGGCAAGATTTCTCCTCTGCAGCAGGTATCATGCTATAACAAGGGAAACGCTGTTGGCAATCGGATCCTCTCCATCCTTATCGCGCCACCCAACCAACCCGAATCATCGTGCTGCACTGAAATTTGTAACGATTCATTTGAGTTCAAAACATTTTCGTTCTAAAGTCCACGTCGATTGCCGTAAGATGGTGGTTGAATGAGAAAGAACGTGGTCAACAAGCTCCCCGGTTCATGGCCAGAGACAACCAACCATCCAAACTGACCACCCAAAGAGGCTCAACATGAAAATCAACATCCAGTTGGATATCACCCCGGCTGAAGGTCGCTCTTTCCTCGGTCTGCCGGATGTGGAACCCCTGCAACGGGAGGTTCTCGAGCATATCCGTGGAAAAATGCTGGCGGGACTGGACGCCTTCGACCCCCTCAATCTGAACCTGAAAAAAATGACCGAGTCTTACTTTTCTCTCTATCCGCAATGGCTCGATACCTTCACCAAGAGGCCGGTCAAATAGAACTCTCCGCCACCGTGGTTTCAAACAGATGGTATCCCTGAATGGTCAAGACGAGGTGATCGCGTGGTGACAGGGGACCTACGCCTGCCGGGGTTCCGGTCAGGACGACGTCGCCGGGATCAAGGGTGAAGTAGCCGGAAATCGTCGCCAACAGAGACAACAGATCCCAGGTCATGTCCAGCGTGTTCCCTTCCTGGCGCAGCTCTTCGTTGATATGGAGGGAAAAACGCAGGCCGTTTTTCACGTCAGACAAAAGATCGTGGCTCCGAATGAAGGGGGTCATGGGACACGAGCGGTCAAAGGCCTTGGCCAACTCCCAGGGATGCCCGGCCTGTTTCAAGCGAGCCTGAACATCGCGCAGCGTCAAGTCCAGTGCCCCGGCATACCCCACAATGGCCCGAGAAACGCGATCGGGTGTGGCCCTGTGCAGGGTCTCCCCAATCAAGATGGCAATCTCCGTCTCAAAGTGGCACGCCCGGCTATAGTGAGGCAGTCGGATCGGTTCGGCAAAAGAAACAAGAGCCGATGTCGGTTTCATGAACAGGATGGGTTCTTCCGCTTCCTGGTTATGCAACTCCCGGGCATGTTCACGATAGCTGCGTGCAACACAAACCACCTTGCCTGTCGGCAGGGGGGAGACGGCCCCATCGAGAAATCGGTGTCTGTAGGACGCACTCAAGATTGAATCCTCCCTCGTCTCTGCTTGGCCCCGATCCATCCGGAATGGTGAATGGATACCCGGAATCATTATGCACCAAGCCCCTCGACCAAGACCAAGATCAATATGATTCCAATTCCAGATCAAGATGGATGCGAGGCAACAAATCGGGAAAAAGGGGTGACATGAAAGACTTTATTGGGGCTCCGCCCCAAACCCCG
>JADGCJ010000019.1 GCA_015229045.1 Magnetococcales bacterium | reverse complement strand
CCTGACAAAGGCTTTCATGTCCAGGCCTTTCTTGAGGGGGTACCTGGGCAGTTACCAAAAAAATGACACATCACAAAAAATGCCCATGACCACCTGCATCAACCTCGGCATCAGCGCCTGCCTTTTGGGACAGAGAGTCCGCTACGACGGCAACCACAAACTGGACCCGTTTCTCCCCACGCTGTTCGGACAACGCTTTGCCTTCATTCCCATCTGTCCCGAAATGGAAGCCGGACTGGGAGTCCCCCGCGAACCGATGCGTCTGGAAGGAGATCCAGCCCATCCCCGGGCGGTGACCCTCCATACCCGTCGCGACCTGACCGCCGTGCTGGCCAGCCATGCCGAGGAGCGGCTGGCCGCCTTGGCAACGGCCAACCTGGGCGGGCTGATCGTGACCAGTCGTTCTCCTTCGTGTGGCTGGGGATCGGTGCCGGTGTATGGTGAACAGGGTCAGGTTGGCGTGGGCAGCGGTATTTTTGCCCGGGCTTGGGGTCGATGTTTTCCTGCGCTGCCAGTGGTGGAGGTTGGTCAGTTGCACCAGGCGGAGATCCGGGAATGGTTCTTCCAACACCTTCTTCCTGGTTTATCGACACACCACAGCAACAGCCGGTGCAGATAACGGCTCGCGGGGCAGAGCCGATCAGCAGAGTACGCAAGGTTCTTCCCAGTTTCCGGTCAGGGCGTCAAAGACCAGGAGAGTCTGGTCGGATGGTGCCAGGCCGACAAGCCTTTTGATCGCCTCCGTTGCCGCCACGTTGGCCACCAGGCCAGCCAGGATGGACCCCAGGGGAGGAGGTTCGTCACTTCTGCTGTCGAGAATGTCTTGGCGTGCGCCAGGGGTATAGCCTTGTTTTTCCCGCCACTTGTCCAGGGTGGTTTCCATGTGGGCCAGGGTTGGCCCTCCCTTGTCGATCATCAACACCCCACCGAACTGTGCCTGCCAGCGAGCGATGATCAGGGGCGTGTCCCGCTCGCGACAAACCCGGTCCAGAAGAGGGGTTATCGATGGCTGGTTGCTGCAATCGAGGAGCAGATGACACTCTTCCGGTAACACGATGGGGTCGTGGGGTGCCAGCCAGGCAGTCACTGGTGTCACCTGGACGTCAGGATTTAAATGGCAGATGGCCTGGTGTGCGGAGACGGTCTTGGGTACACCGATCAGTTGCCGGGTATGGATGCTCTCGCGGCCTGGAGTGGTCGGGAGGACGGGGGCATGGTCGACCAGGGTCATGCGACCGACACCGGCAGCTGCCAGATAAAGAGCAGCCACAGAACCCATGGCGCCCAATCCGAGCAGCATGATCGTCGCTGCCAAAAGCCGGGACTGCCCCGTACCACCCATGTCATGCAACATCATCTGTCGGGAGTAGCGCTCCACCTGCTTTTCCGTAAAATCCATCGCTTTTCAATCCCCTGATGGCGTAAGTGGCTGGGGAAAACGCTTTCCTCTCAGGTGGGCACCCAATCGGTCCGGCTCATTTTGTTCGAGACCTGGCAATGCGGAACCCCAGGCTCTCAAAGTGCTCTTCGACGGAGATGCCACCACGGTTGGCACAACGCAGATACCAGGAGGTGCCATCCCACGAACCGCCACGATAGACACGATTGGCATTGCTCTCATCATAGACGGGATCCACGGGCGCGTGTTTTTTATAGGCCTGGTCATGATAGGCATCCTGCACAAACTCCCAGACATTGCCGAGCATATCATGCAGACCAAAGGGATTGGGGAGCAGTTGACCCACCGGGTGTACTCTGTTGTGCGAGTTGCCATCGAACCACGCATAGAGGCCGACATCCTCGGATCGACTGTTCCAGTAGTGCGGGGTATTGGTGCCGGCCCGACAGGCGTACTCCCACTCCGCCTCGGTAGGCAGGCGGTAGGTGTTGGTCTTTTCCTTGATATTCAGACGGCGGATAAACTCCTGTACCTCGACCCAGCTGACCTGATCGACTGGCAGGTCGCGAGCCTTGTCCTTGCTGGGGTTGTTCTCCATCAGGGCCACCCATTGCGCCTGGGTCACCTCATGTTTCGCCAGATAGAACGGCTTGCTGATGGTGACACGATGGGAAGGGGCTTCATCCGGAAAGGCTTCGGCATCAAAATTTCTGTCCGACCCCATCACAAACGTCCCGGCCGGCAGCAGAATGAACTCCATGCCGAGGGTATTGAAGTAGCCCTTGATCGCCTCGGGGCGGGGTGATTCAGTCTTGGGTGGCCCCGGCAAAGTCGTGGCTCTGGGTGGTTCCGCCAGAACCGTGGCGACCCAGGCCGACAGGAGAAGAGCGATGGAAAAAAGGGATTGTTTCATGACCATGAGAGCCGCTGCGCGACTGGCACGATGAAGAGGGACGGTTTAAATATACCACGCATCGGGGATTGCTTCGGGGGACAAGGGGTTGACCATCCGGCAGGTGACAAGCTCTTCCCGTGCGATCTCCATTTTGACCTCCGACTGATGGCGTCCCTTGCCATAACGGGCCACGAGACGACAGAGCAGCGTCAAGGCCTCATGATCGGGGATTCCTTCCACCAATGCCAGGGGGCCTGGCACATCCGGGGCATGAATGGCGATGCGTCCGCGACGAAAGCCCGCGAGAAAATTGTTTTCCGTCTCATCGCGACCGATGATCACCTTGTACGCCGGATCCGGACGCAGATGTCGACCAGCCTTCAGCAGGAGGATATCGTCGAGGGTATACTGCTTGTCGCCCCGGCTGTGCCAGAGATCGCGCAGACGACTGGCATAATTTTCGTCGGTGAGAAAGCAGCAGCCACCGGCTGGCGAGGGATAGTCGACAATGTTGAAATGGGCAGCGAGATCCATCTGCGGTGTGCGAGTGCGACCCGAGAAGCCCAGCAGACGCGATCGATCCACCCAGCCGCGTTTTTCCGGCTCGGTGATGGGCAGGCGCAGGGCACAAAGAGGCCGCAACAACCAATCCTGGGCACCGGCGTCGCGGGCGATCACCGGCAGGGTGCTTTTGCGCTGACTCATGGGACGCTGCCCGACCACCTCGCCGGTAAACAAAAAATGAAAGCCCAGTTTTTCCTTGATCTCCATGGCCTTTTTGACCATGAAAACCTTGCAGTCCAGACAGGGGTTGAGGTTCTTTCCGTAGCCATAGCGGGGTTGGGTGACAATCTGGACATAGGGTTCGGAGATGTCCACCATGTGCAGTTTGATTCCCAGGGACTGGGCGGCGTGCAGGGCATCGTGGCGGGGAGGCGGTGCCCCTTCCTTGGGATTGCGGATCGCCCCGGTGTGAGATTGAATACAAAAGCCGGTATAAAAATTGACACACTCCACATGGATGCCTTGTTCCTGGAGAAGACGGGCAGCCAGCGTGCTGTCCAAACCACCCGACAACAGTCCAAGGGCACGGATTGGGGACACTTGCAACTCCTTTGTCACACGCCGAAAAGTGCGCTGACCTTCATGGATGGGGGAAGCCTCCCTCCACCCTCCGATCATGAGAGTCGCTGCGCGACTCTCACGGTAAAACGGGGTCCAGGGGGCTGGCTCCCTGGCAGGTCCAGGACGGAGTCCTGGCAGGTCCAGGATCCTGGCAGGTCCAGGACGGAGTCCTGGCAGGTCCAGGATGGAGTCCTGGCAGGTCCAGGACGGAGTCCTGGCAGGTCCAGGACGGAGTCCTGGCAGGTCCAGGATGGAGTCCTGGCAGGTCCAGGACGGAGTCCTGGCAGGTCCAGGACGGAGTCCTGGCAGGTCCAGGACGGAGTCCTGGCAGGTCCAGGACGGAGTCCTGGCAGGTCCAGGACGGAGTCCTGGCAGGTCCAGGACGGAGTCCCGGTGGGGTTTGGGGCGAAGCCCCCCCATGAGGCAGCCTGCGCTCTCAACCCTGCAATAAACGGGCGGCATGCAGGGCGTGGTAGGTCAGGATCATGTCCGCTCCGGCACGACGAAAGGCGGTCATGGTTTCCAGAACGATGCGATCCTCGTTGATCCATCCCTGGCTGGCGGCGGCCTTGACCATGGCATACTCGCCACTGACGTTGTAGACGGCCAGAGGCAGGTCGAACCGATCACGCACCTCCCGGAGAATGTCCAGGTAGGGCAGCCCAGGTTTGACCATCACGATATCGGCTCCTTCGGCGACATCGAGGGAGACCTCGCGGATGGCTTCGCGCCGGTTGGCGGGATCCATCTGGTAGCTGCGGCGATCGCCAAACTGTGGCGTACTGTCGGCGGCATCGCGAAAAGGACCATAAAAGGCCGAAGCATACTTGGCCGCATACGACATGATGGGGATATGGGTATAACGGGCATGGTCCAGGGCGTGGCGCAGAGACCTGACCATGCCATCCATCATGCCCGACGGCGCCACCATGTCCACCCCCGCCCGGGCATGCGTGATGGCCGACTGACCCAATATGGCCAAAGTGGCATCGTTGTCAACATCCCCCGCGTCGATGACACCGCAATGACCATGCGAGGTGTATTCACAAAAACAGAGATCGGAGATGAGATACAGATCGGGAAGTTCATCCTTGAGCTTGCGGATGGCTCGCTGAATGATGCCATCATCCCGGCAGGCATCCTGCCCCAGGGGATCCTTGTCCTCCGGAATGCCAAACAGAATGACACCACCCAGACCTGCTGCAAGGGCCTCTCGCGCCAGCAGGATGGTCTGATCGATGGAGCGCTGTTCCACCCCGGGCATCGACGGAACCGGACGCCTGACCTCCGTGCCAGGGACGACAAACAGAGGCAAAATGAGATCCTGAGGCTGCACCAGGGTCTCCCTGACCATGCGGCGGATCGACTCGGTGCGCCGCAGACGACGCAGACGCTGCCAGGGAGAATGGACCGACAATTCATCCATGGTGGACACGCTCCGAATCAAAGCAAATTTTCATGGATGGAGGAAGCCTCCCTCCACCCTCCGACCATGAGAGTCGCCGCACGACTTTCACGGAAAACAGGGTACCAGCTACTCGTACGCCAATCCCTGCCGACAGAATGCCCATACGAATCGTTTCCGGCAAGAGTCTCCGGCATTCAACCCGACTTTCCAGAAACATTCAAAGGGTGTTATAAGGAAAACGAGCGTGGTATCTCCGGCGGCACACGTCGTGGTATCTCCGGCGACACACGTATTGATGATTCCAGTCCAGAGGGGATCTCGGGAGAAGGGTGCATGACACAACTGGTGGCGAGTTGCTTGAAGGCCGTGGGTCGCACGGATGTGGGGTGTGTGCGTACCCTCAACGAGGACAGCTTCTGGATCGATGAAAAATCCGGACTGCTTCTTGTGGCGGATGGCATGGGCGGCCACGATGCCGGAGAGGTGGCCAGCAAACAGGTTGTCGAGTCCATGCTGGATCTTCTCCGACAGCCCATGGCGCTCCTTCCGAACGGTCACGGTGGTCGGGAAACTCCTGACGATGATGGAGATATAACCACCCTCTCTCCGGAAGAGGTGGCCGAAGAGCTGGCCAGCGAAATGGAACAGCAGGAGAGGGAGGTCGTACGAAAGGTGGTTCAGGCCATCACCCGGACCAATCTCCACGTCAACACCATGAATCAGGATCGCGGCTACCCCGAAGGGTCCGGCATGGGGTCGACACTGGTAGGATTCTGGGTGCCGCCTGGCAGTGCCCGTGGTGTCGTCTTCCATGTGGGGGATAGTCGACTCTACCTGATGCGTCAAGGTCGCCTCAGGTGTATCACCCAGGACCATACCCTCTATCAACAGTGGCTGGTTTATGGTTCCAAAGGACCGCCGCCGGCCCAAAACGTCATCCTCCAGGCCATGGGGCCTGTCGAACAGGTCTCACCGGACATACAAATCCTCGACCTGGTGCCGGGGGATCTGGTCTTGATGTGCTCTGACGGGTTGACGGGCATGCTCTCCGACGGCATCATCGAAGAGGCCTTGATGACCACCGACGCCAAAAATCTTCAAGAAATATGCAATCGATTGGTGGATATGGCCAAGGGGAAGGGCGGCAAGGATAATATCACTGTGATTCTGGCCCGGGTCGAGGCAGCGTGATGCCTGCGGTGTGGGGGTGTTCCAGGAGATGACATGGCCATGCCCGACCACCGGAATCAGGGAGAGTTGCCTGGGTGGGAGTACGACCATGACAAGGATGTTACAGGGGGGCGGGAGATCCTTGAGGAGGTATCGTGAGAGAAAATAAGCGGCTTTCCATCATGTTCGCCGACATTGCCGGCAGTACGCGTCTGTACGAACAGCTTGGGGATGTCAAGGCGCGGGAGATTACCTCCCGGTGTATTCAGCTCATGAGTAACGTCGTTGCCGAGTACCGTGGCCGCGTGGTGAAGACCATCGGCGATGAGGTGATGTGCACCTTCCCCACCGCCGATGACGCCGGAGAGGCTGCCATCCGCATGCAGGAGGATCTGGCTGCCCAGGCCGACACCTTTGAGGCAACCGTCAAGATTCGCATTGGTTTTCATTTCGGCGACGTGATCGAAGAGAGCGATGCGGCACGGGCCGACGTCTTTGGCGATGCGGTCAATCTTGCGGCACGCATGGCGGCACAATCCAAGGCCGACCAGATCATCACCACCGGAGAGACCCTGGAACAGATGAACCCGGGCTTGCGCGTCAACAGCCGCATGCTGATCTCCACCACCGTCAAGGGCAAACAGAAACCCATCGATATTTATGAGCTGACCTGGGGTGAAGAAGAAGAGTTGACCATCATGGGTGGCATTGGTCCCGGGGGTGGAGTTCCCCAGGCGCCCAAGATCACCCTGATCGTCAGTTACCAGGGGCAGGATATCCTGGTGGGTGAAGATCTGAGCTCCATCACCATGGGCCGCGGCAAGCAAAACAACCTCATGGTGCCCGACACCATGGCTTCGAGGACACATGCGCGTATCGAATTTCGCCGGGATCGGTTCCTGCTGATCGATCAAAGCACCAACGGCACCTTCGTCACCACTGACAAGGGGGAGACCGCCTTTGTCCACCGCGATGAACGCAGGCTCTCCGACAACGGGGTCATCGGTCTTGGCCAGAAGGTCCATCCGGGCCACGAGATGGCCGTTGTCTATAGAATCGGCATGACATGAAGTGACCCGCAAGGCCCGGACCGATCGGCGAAGACCGTAAGACCCGGGTTGACCAGCGAGGATTGCCGCTGCGCGCTCGACGGGGTGCGTCGTTCCATTTCCAGACCGGGCATTTGCTGTGCATTCACCTCGATCTGGAGACGAAGCGACCCCACGGACAGGGGGAACTTCCCACCCCCCCCCCACCTCCCGATCACGAGAAGCCCGCGCGGGCGCTGCGCGGCCGTTACGGCGCCTCCCCTCCCCTCGGGGAGGGCAACCGGGGCTACTCCTGACTGTCGCGATTGCGGTTGCGTGCCGTGCGCAGTTTCTCTCCGAGTCCGGCGTCGATGGCCAGCTTCCGCCGTTTCTCGGAGTAGGCTGGGGAGACCAACTGGAAACTCCTCGGCAGGTCAAACATTTTCCTGTAGTCATCGATAGTGATTTTATGAGAGCGGGTCAGATGCCCCTTGAGGGCTTTGCACGCCTTGCCGCAGATCAGGCAGATCACGGCATCTTCGCGCACCGCCTCGCTGATGGGGATGATCGGTTCTGGCTTGGTGTTTTTCAGATCGCGCTCAGCTGGTTTGGCATCGGAGGGGGCAGCGTCACGTCCTCCACTCCTGGCCATCCGGGCATGAAGATCTTCCTGTCCCACGCCTGAGGCTCCCTCCCCGCCGGACGAACTTCCCCCTGCTTCCATGGCAGAGAGCTGCACCAGCGAGTTGTAGACCTTGTTCAAGAGTCCGGCAATCTCTCCGGCTGGTAACTCATTGTTGGACACGTAGGACTCGACGATACCGGCAGCCCGTTTCAAAAGGTCAGAAGACATCATGTTTCTCCATCCAATAAATATTTAACTTCCCACAAAGCCATGTTTCTAATTTTCTTGTCGCAAGTTGTCAAGATAATTTCCTGAAGAAAGAATAAAAAGTCCCATAATTTTCACTTTCATCACACGGATCGACTTTTCAAGACGCAATCTGCCTGATTATATTTTCACGCATCGCCCTATCCCTCCATACTCTCGACCGCATCGTAACCCGACCGGCAACAGTGCTTTGCATCCCTGTTGCGTGTCTGAATTATATTGATGCCTTCGCGATATCATCATGCTTCATTCAATACCCATCATGATGTTCATGGAAGGTTGAGGATCCTTGCCACGCCTCAGGCCAGCGTGACCAGGACGACGCCCGCCAGCATGATGGCTGCCCCTGTCAGGCGTTCAGCCATGCCGGGTTCCCGCAGCATGATGCCACCCCACAGGACACCCAGTACAATGCTCGTGCGTTTGACGGCAATGACATAAGGCACCAGCACATCCAGCGTGGCGGTCATTTGGCACAGGATGGAAAAGGAGTTCAAGGTGCCGAGGAGAAGCAAAATTTTATACTCTCCAGGGATATCTCCCAGACGGGCACGGGCAAAAAACAGGGCTACAGGTGCTGTGAACAAAGCCATCAATGTGTAGACGACGACGGAGTAAAACAGGGGGGAGGCCGTGCGAATGGCCATCTTGTCCAGGTTGGCACCGATGCTCCACAGGATGGCCACCATGAGCATGAGCCGGGGGCCGGGGGTGCGGAGCATCGCCTGAAAAGGTGCCCACGGACCGGCAGCGCGAGAACGTAAATTGAGGACATAAGAACCAGCTACAATCAAAACGATACCAACCACACCCAGAGTGGAAGGGTACTCATCGATCATCAACGGGGAGGTGAGCAGAAGAAACAGCGGCGAAAAGGCCAGCATCGGGGTGGTCAGGGAGAGGTCCGAGCGGCGAATGGCATGGATGTAGAGAAACATGGCCACGGTGTTCAACAGAGCGCTGCCCACCACCGTCGGCCAGAAGGAGCCTTGCACCGTCGGCACGGCCCCGGGCAGCAAGAGCAGAGGCAGCAGGCTGGGCAAGGAAAAAAGATACATGCCCCAGACCGTCAGCCAGGGATCGATCCGCCCCCGGGTCTGCCTGCCCAGAATATCCTTGCCGGCCTCCGCCACGGCGGTCAACGCTGCCAGAAACAACCAGGACATCGGACGGTCAGACGAGGATGCGGCGGCGGATCAGCAAAACCGCGAGCATATAGAACACGATCGCCATCGCCGTCGGTATCACCAGGTGCATGACCAGGTGTTCCGGCATCCGGTCCAGGGTCAGGGGCCGGATCAGGGCAATGACATGGGTAAGGGGAAGAATACCCACCCAGGTCTGAAAGGCGGCAGGCAGGGTGCTGATCGGAAAAAATATACCACAGAACAGGAACATGGGTGTTGTAATCAAGGTGATGTAGTAAAGAAAAAAATCATAACTGGGCGACAGGGCCGTGGCGACCATCCCCATGGCGGCAAACAGGATACCGGAGCCGAAAATCAACGGCAGGATCAACAGGGCGGCATGCGGAGGAATGTTGGACAGAACCATGCCGACCAGCAGGATGGCCATGCCGGCGAAAAAAGCCTTGGATGCCGCCCAGAGAATCTCCCCGGCCACCACATCGGCCACGCTCAAGGGGGTGGTCAGCATCGTCTGAAAGGTGTTCTGGCGCGTCATGCGGGTGAAGGAGCCATAGATGGCCTCGAAGGAGGCGGTGTTCATGCTGCTGGTGGCGATCAATCCGGAGGTGACAAAGAGCAGATAAGGGGTTCCTTCAAGATCACCGACAAAACGCCCCAGGCCATAACCCAAGGCCAAAAGAGTCAGCAGAGGCTCTCCCAGGTTGCCGACGATCGAGGCCAGGGAGGTCTTGGTCCAAACGAGAAAATTGCGCCGCCAAACCTGCAAACAGCCCCAACTGGGCAGGAAAAGGGTCCATGGCAAAAGGGATGATGTCATTCGCGGAGATCGTGGCCGGTCAGTTTCAGAAAAAGATCCTCCAGATTGGCCGGTCTGGCCAGAAAGGTCAGGGTCGGCAAAGTGCGCAAGGTCGCCAGTACAGCAGATGGATCGGCACAATAGCAATACAGCACATCTCCGACAATCTCCAAACGTACAGGGAGGTCGCGAAAAGGCGCCGGATCGGGATGCCCGACGGAACTGCGTATCTCCACAACCTCCGGTTCCAGGTGGCGGGCGATCAGCTCGCGCGGAGGACCAAGATCCAGAATACGTCCATGGTTCATGACCAGCAGGCGGTCGCAGAGACGGGCGGCCTCCTCCATGTAGTGGGTGGTCAGCAGGAGCGTGACCCCTTTCTCCTTCAGGGAGCGCAGCCGTTGCCAGATAAGATGCCGTGCCTGGGGGTCGAGACCCGTGGTGGGTTCGTCCAGGATGACGAGTTCCGGCTCGGCCACCAGGCTGCGGGCCAGAACCAGACGTCGTTTCATGCCGCCGGAGAGGGTGCGCACCTGTTGCTGGCGTCGATCCGCCAGCCGGGCAAACTCCAGGAGTCCCTCCAGGCGGGAACGGATCACCTTCTCTCCCAGACCGAAATAGCGGCCATAAACAAGAATATTTTCCTGCACCGAGAGGTCGTCGTCCAGGTTGTCCTCCTGGGAGACCACCCCCAGGCGTCGGGAGACGGCCTTCTGCTCCGGGTGCATCGGCAGACCAAACATTTCCAGCCGACCGCCATCCAGGGGGGTCAGACCGATCAGCATGCGCAGGGTGGTGGTCTTGCCGGCGCCATTGGGGCCCAGAATGCCAAAACACTCCCCGGCATGCACCTGGAAAGAGATGCGGTCCACCACCGGCTCGCCATCGTAACTCTTGCTTAAATTCTCGGCTATCACAATACTTGACACAAATTCATCATCCGTTGCCAGAGATTCTGAAACTGTTCACGGAAAAGGTGGTATTCTATAGGGCATTTGTGATGAGGCGCCAGTGACTGTTCATTTTTTCGTAACCGTTTGGCACATTTTTGCCGGGGGCGCTGCCCCTGAACCCCATTGGGGCTTCGCCCCGAACCCCACCAGGACTCTGTCCTGGACCTGTCCGGTCGCCAACCCCCTGGACCCCGATTCGTTGCCGGGTGCTGAATAGTTACATGTTTTTTATCTTTGACCGAAAATGATTTTTTATCCCCCTTTTTGCTTGTGAGAAAGAACAGATGGCCAGACTGTTGACAGGTACTCAAATGGCAGCTGCAGATCGGCGCACCATCGACGTGCTGGGTCTGCCGGGAATCGTGCTGATGGAAAATGCCGGGGCCGGGGTGGTGGAGACCCTGCGCCGACAGATGCCCGATCTCGACCGGCACCGTGTCGTCGTCGTGGCGGGCCTTGGCAACAACGGGGGGGATGGTTTTGTCGTGGCACGACGCCTGGTTCAGTCCGGTGTGGCGGTGCGCACCTTCCTGCTCGGAGAAAAAGAACGGCTGCGCGGCGATGCCCTGACCAACCATCAGGTGTTCACCAACCTGGGAGGGCGCTGTCACCAGGTGACCGGGACAGGCGATCTCCCGGCCTTGCAACGCGCCCTGAGCCATGCCGGAGTGGTGGTGGATGCCCTGTTCGGAACCGGCTTGCAGCGCGAGGTGAGCGGTCTTTTCGCCGAGGTGATCGCTGCGATCAACCGTTGCGGCAAGCCGGTCCTGGCCGTCGATCTCCCCTCCGGGGTGTCGGCCGACGATGGCCGGGTGCTGGGGGTGGCGGTGCGGGCGGATTGGACCGTCACCTTCGCTGCCGAAAAGATTGGCCATCGCACCCATCCCGGTGCAGCCCTGTGCGGGGCAATCACCTTGATCCCCATCGGCATCCCGGAGAGCTATCTCGAGATTCCCGAACACCGGGTGGCGCGCAATCTGCCGCACGATCTGGACATTCCCCTGCGTGCCCCGGATGGCCACAAGGGACGCTTCGGCCACCTGTTGATCCTGGCCGGCAGTCGCGGTAAGACCGGCGCGGCTGTTCTGGCGACCCGGGGTGCTTTGCGTACCGGGCCGGGACTGGTGACCCTGGCCTTGCCGGAGCCGGTTTTGCCCCTGGTGGCGCCGGTTCTGGTCGAGGCGATGACTCTGCCCCTGGCTGTGGCTGATGCAACGGAAGAGTTGAGGGGGGATGCTGTGTCGGGAATGGTGGTGCAAGCCGGTGTGCAGCCCGAGGCCATGGCCATGGGGCCGGGGCTGGGAACGGGATCCGGGGTCTGGAGTGCCCTGCATGCCTTGTGCAGGGAGTTTGACGTGCCGACGGTTTTGGACGCCGATGCCCTCAACGTTCTGGCGGCCTCCCCGGAAGGCGTCGCATCCCTGACCCGGGGACGCCAGACCCCTCTGATCCTGACTCCCCATCCCGGTGAGATGGCCCGTTTGACACGAAGCTCTATCGACGACGTGCAGCGTGATCGTCTGGGCGTGGCGACCCGCTGGGCCACAACCTGGGGAGTCTGGATCGTCCTGAAGGGGGCTGGCACGGTCATCGCTGCTCCGGATGGCGACGCCTGGATCAATGACACCGGCAACCCCGGCATGGCGGCGGGTGGCAGCGGGGATCTCCTGACGGGTATCATCGGTGGCCTGCTGGCGCAGGGGTGGCCGGTGGCCAGTGCCGTGCGCGGTGGGGTGTGGCTGCATGGTGCCGCCGGCGATGCCGTGGCTGCCGGGCAGGGAGCTACAGGCACGGTGGCGTCGGATTTGTTGCCGCACATACAGAGGTTGCGCAATGAGGTGTTCAAGGATAAATGGTTGAAAAATAGTAACTATTCAGTACACGGTAACGAATCGGGGTCCAGGGGGTTGGCGACCGGACAGGTCCAGGACAGAGTCCTGGTGGGGTTCGGGGCGAAGCCCTGAACCTGGAGAGTGTGGATGACGATGAGATTGTTTCGCCAGAGGCAGAAACCCTGGAAATTGCTGTATGACCGTCGTTCCCAGTCTCAACTATGACCGGGTCATTCGGGCATTGCGCAGAGACGGATGGGTGGTGGCAGGCCGAGATCCCTCTTGAACGTTTCCTGAGTCTTTTGTGATATATCGAGATGAATAACAATACTATACCCCCCGGAGAGGGATCATGAGCGACGCCGTGCGCAAACCCGGTTGGCAGCGATGGTTGGGTTGGCTGATGGTGCTTCTGGTCGTGGCGTGGGGGGGAGTGCGCTGGCTGGGTCTGGATCCTCTGGTGCTGGGTTCCACGCTCCTGGGTGCAAAAGGCGACAAAGAGGAACAAACAGACAAAGGGGGCAAGACAGATCCGGCAGACAAAACAGCCAAAACCGACAAGGATGGCAAAAACAAGGGGTGGCACAAAGGGGGTGGCAAACCGATACCCGTGCTGACCAGCGTTGTCACGCCGGGGCCGGTCCGTGTGCGGCTGGAGGCCCTGGGTACGGTCATCCCGGCCCAGCTGGTGACGGTGCGGGCACGGGTCGATGGCCAACTCCAGCGCGTGGTTTTTCGCGAAGGGGAGCTGGTGCAGTCGGGGCAACTGCTGGCGGAAATCGATCCGCGCCCCTTTGAAATCCAGCTGGCCCAGGTCAGCGGGCAACTGGAACGCGACAGGGCACTCCTGGAAAATGCCCGCCGCGACGCTGCCCGCTACCAGACCCTGCTGCGCCAGGACGCCATCTCCCGCCAACAGGCCGATACCCAGGAGGCCCTGGTGCGCCAGTACCAGGGTACGGTGTCCGTCGATCAGGCCCAGGTGGATAACGCCGCCTTGCAGCTCTCCTACACCCGCATCACCGCTCCCATGACAGGCATCACCGGACTGCGCCAGGTGGATGCCGGCAACATGGTCCGCCAAAGCGATCCGACAGGATTGGTCACCCTGGCCCAGGTCCACCCCATCCAGGTGCTGTTCACCATGCCCGAGGAGGGTCTGCCCCGCCTGCTGGCCCACTGGCAACCGGGCAAGACCCTGCCGGTGGAACTTCACGATCGGGAGCGTAAAAACCTCCTGACCACCGGCAAACTCCTCACCCTGGACAACCAGATCGACACCAGCACAGGTACGGTCAAACTCAAGGCCCAGTTCAATAATGCCGAGGGGCGGCTCTTTCCCAACCAGTTTGTCAATGTCACCGTGATCCTGAACGAACTGCCGACGGCGCTGTTGATACCGGGTGCAGCCATACAACGGGGCAGCAAAGGGTTGTACGTCTACCAGGTGCAGGAGGATCAGACCGTGACGGTGCGGCCTGTGGAGATTGGACCCGCGCAAGGGGAGATGACGGCCATCGACTCGGGATTGAAGGCAGGAGACAAGGTGGTGGTCGATGGCATCGACAAGCTCCAGAACGGCACAAAGATCCAGGAGGTCACCCGCGAACGCTCCGGCCAGAAAGAGTCCAAGGACAACAGAGACAACAACGATCCCAAGGAAAACAGGGAGGGCAGGGGAGAAGGTGCGGGGCAAGGGCACAAAGGAAAAGGTCGTCCGGCTGACGATCCCAGGGAAAACAGAGCGGGTGGGGGAGAGGGGGCGGGGAACAAGGGAAAAGGTCGTCCGGCTGACAAGGGAGCGGACCCGCAGAAAAATCAAGCCCCCGGGGGATGATGACGAATGAATCCCTCGCGCCTCTTCATCCTGCGTCCGGTGGCCACCACCCTGCTGATGGTGGCCATCCTGCTGGCGGGGATGCTCGCCTACCGCCTGTTGCCGCTCTCGGCCCTGCCGGAGGTCGATTATCCGACCATCCAGGTGGTGACCCTCTATCCGGGGGCCAGCCCGGAGGTGATCGCCTCCTCCATCACCGCTCCTCTGGAGCGACAATTCGGGCAGATGCCGGGGTTGAATCGTCTCTCATCGACCAGTTCCGGCGGAGCCTCCCTGATCACCCTGCAATTCATCCTCTCTCTGAGCCTGGATGTGGCGGAGCAGCAGGTGCAGGCTGCCATCAACGCCGCAGCCAATCTGTTGCCCACCGATCTCCCTTCACCCCCCATCTACAACAAGGTCAATCCGGCGGACGCCCCCATCATCACCCTGGCTGTCACCTCGCGCACTCTTCCCCTGCCCCGCATGCAGGATTTGACCGAGACCCGCATTGCCCAGAAGATTTCCCAGTTGCCGGGGGTGGGTCTGGTGAGTTTGAGCGGCGGGCAGCGACCGGCGGTACGGGTGCAGGTCAATCCCGGTTCTCTGGCCGCCTATGGCCTGGGGTTGGAGGATTTGCGCACCGCCGTCGCCAACGCCAATGTCAACCAGCCCAAGGGGAGTTTCGACGGCCCCAGCCGTGCCTCCACCATCGATGCCAATGATCAGCTCAAGTCGGCGGCGGATTATGCCGGATTGGTGGTGGCTTATCGCAACGGCGCGCCTGTTTTTTTGCGCGAGGTGGCCGATGTCGAGGAGGGGGCGGAAAACGCCCGTCTGGCAGCCTGGTTTGGCGAGGAACCGGCCATCATCATCAATGTGCAGCGGCAACCGGGGGCCAATGTCATCCAGGTGGCGGACCGCATCAAGCAACTGCTGCCTCGTTTGCGGGCCTCTCTGCCTGCGAGCGTCGAGCTGCTGGAGGCAGGGGATCGCACCCTGACCATCCGTGCCTCGGTACACGATGTCCAGTTCGAGCTGCTCCTGGCTGTGGCCCTGGTGGTGATGGTGATCTTTCTTTTTTTGCGCAATTTGCCGGCGACG
Source organism: Magnetococcales bacterium (assembly GCA_015229045.1). Next base: position 22,034 of record JADGCJ010000019.1, on the reverse strand, counting down.
ATCATTCCCGGCATTGCGGTTCCCCTCTCTCTGGTGGGAACCTTTGGCGTCATGTATCTGGCCAATTTTTCCATCAACAACCTGACCTTGATGGCCCTGACCATCGCGACGGGTTTTGTGGTGGATGATGCCATCGTGGTGATCGAAAACATTGCCCGCCATCTCGAAGAGGGCAAGTCACCCATGCAGGCGGCTTTGGATGGTTCCCGGCAGATCGCCTTTACCATCGTCTCTCTCACTTTTTCTCTGGTGGCGGTGCTGATTCCTCTGCTCTTCATGAGCGATGTGGTGGGGCGACTGTTTCGGGAGTTTGCCATCACCCTGGCGGTCTCCATTCTTATTTCGGCGGTGGTTTCGTTGACGTTGACCCCCATGCTTTGTGCCCGTTTGTTGAAGGGCAGAGGTGATGATGCCACGACGGGAGAGGGCGTTTTCCACCAGGTCGAAGGGGATCTCATCCAGAAGGTGATTGCCGGTTATGGCAAGGTTCTGCAACGGGTTTTTAAACATCAGGGGCTTACCCTGCTGGTTGCCCTGGCCACCCTGGCCTTGACCGTGATCCTCTATGTGAAGATTCCCAAGGGATTTTTTCCCCTGGCGGATACCGGACTCATCCAGGGGATCACCCAGGCCCCGGCGTCCATCTCTTTTGTGGCCATGGCCCAGCGACATCAGGATCTGGCGCGGGTGCTTCTTGCCGATCCGGCGGTGCGGAGTCTCACCTCCTTCATTGGTGTGGACGGGGTCAATGTCACCCTCAACAGCGGGCGCATCTTCATCTCCCTCAAGCCCAGGGAGGAGCGGGGTGGAGACAATCTCCAGGCGGTGATCAGCCGTCTCGAGGAGAAGGTTGCCGAGGTGGCGGGCATCACCTTGTACATGCAGCCGGTGCAGGATCTCACCATCGAGGAGCGGGTGAGTCGTACCCAGTATCAGTTCACCCTGGAGTCGCACGATCAGGCTGAACTTTCGCGCTGGGCGACGCTCCTGGTGACGCGTTTGCAGCAGATTCCAGTCCTGCGGGACGTGGCCAGCGACCAGCAGGAGGAGGGGTTGCAGGCCTATCTGGTCATCAACCGGGACACCTCCGGTTCCCTGGGTGTGACCGCTGCAGCCATCGACAACGCCCTCTACGATGCCTTTGGTCAGCGCCTGATCTCCACCATCTTTACCCAATCCAATCAATATCGGGTGGTATTGGAGGTCAAACCGGAGTTTCAGAGGGGGATCGACTCCTTCGACTCCTTGCGGGTCACTTCGAGTACCGGGGTGCAGGTTCCCTTGAGTGCCGTTGCCCGGGTGGAGGAGCGGTTGGCTCCTTTGGTTCTCAATCGTCAGGCGCAATTTCCGGCAGTGACGATTTCGTTCAATCTCGCGCCAGGGGCTGCGTTGGGGGAGGCGGTGACCGCCATCGAGGCGGCTCAACGGGAGATTGGTTTGCCGGTGAACATTCAAAGCGCCTTTCAGGGGGCGGCGCAGGCGTTTCGGGCTTCGTTGGCCAACGAGTTGTGGTTGATCCTGGCCGCCGTGGTGACCATGTACATCGTTTTGGGGGTGCTTTATGAGAGTTACATCCACCCGGTGACCATTCTCTCCACGCTCCCGTCGGCGGGGGTGGGGGCGCTGCTGGCCTTGATGATCTCCGGCAACGACCTGGGGATCACGGCCATCATTGGCATTATTCTGCTCATTGGTATTGTCAAGAAAAACGCCATTCTGATGATCGACTTTGCCCTGGATGCCCAGCGCAACCAGGGGCTGCCTGCCGAGGAGGCGATCTATCAGGCCTGTTTGCTGCGTTTTCGGCCCATTCTGATGACCACCCTGTCGGCCATGCTGGGGGCTTTGCCTCTGATGTTGGGCAGTGGTACGGGTTCTGAATTGCGTCACCCTTTGGGCATCACCATGGTGGGTGGTTTGTTGTTGAGTCAGTTGATCACGCTTTTTACTACGCCGGTGATCTATCTGGTCTTTGATCGTCTGGCGAAACGGTTCGCCCCCGCTGACGATGTGTAGTTCTTTTAATTATTGAAAGACTGGGATGGAGGTCCAGGAGGAAGGGCTGTGCCCTTCCTCTTGGTGGGGTCTGGGGCGAAGCCCCAGTGGGGTTTGGGGCGAAGCCCCAATGGGGTTTGGGGCGAAGCCCCAATAAAGTCTTTCATGCCAATATTTTTCTTGGCCACAAGGAAACTATCATGTTCCAAAATGGACGCAGTGCAACAAGGAAGGATTGATATGAAAGATTTTATTGGGGCTTCGCCCCAAACCCCTTTTGTTGGGGCTTCGCCCCAAACCCCACCAAGGGGGCAGGCGGAGCCTCCCCCTTGGATCCTCCAACCCCTTTTGATAATTAAAAATTTTATGAGGGCTTCGCCCCGAATTTCACCAGGGAAGAGGCTTCGCCTCTCCTTTTGGATCCTCCAACCCCTTTCAATCATTTTTTCTGTTTTCATGTCATGAACCTCTCCGAAATTTTCATTCGGCGCCCCGTAGGCACGGCTTTGTTGACCCTGGGAGTCGTCCTGGCGGGGTTGATGGGGTTTCGTCTGTTGCCGGTAGCCCCTTTGCCTCAAGTCGATTTTCCTACCATCTCGGTGCAGGCCTCCCTGCCGGGAGCCAGCCCGGAGACCATGGCCTCGACCGTGGCCACTCCCCTGGAGAGAACCCTGGGACGCATCGCCGGGGTGACCGAGATCACCTCGTCCAGTTCGCTGGGCAGCACCCAGATCACCCTGCAATTTGACCTGAGCCGCAACATCGATGGTGCCGCGCGCGACGTCCAGGCGGCCATCAATGCCGCTCGCGCCCTGCTCCCCACCGGCCTGCCTTCCAACCCGACCTACCGCAAGATCAACCCGGCAGATATGCCGATCATGATTCTGGTCCTTACTTCGGAGCATCGGAGTCCGGGCAAAATGTACGATCTGGCGGCCACGGTGCTGGCGCAAAAGCTCTCCCAGGTGGAGGGTGTGGGACAGGTTCGTCTGGGAGGCAGCTCTCTGCCGGCGGTGCGGGTGGAACTCGATCCTGGCCGTCTGCACATGAACGGCATCGGTTTCGAGGATGTGCGGACGGCCATTGTCGCCACCAATGCCAACCGTCCCAAGGGAGTGGTCGAACGGGCCGAGCGGCAATGGAGCGTCCATGCCAACGACCAGGCCACCAAGGCCGATGACTATCGCCCCATCATCGTCACCTGGCGACGAGGCGCGGCGGTACGCCTGGGGGATCTGGGCAAAGTGGAGGATTCAGTCCAGGATTTGCGCAACGCCGGTTCCGCCGATGGCAAACCAACCGTCGTCTTGATCGTCTCCCGCCAACCGGGGGCCAACATCATCGAAACCGTGGAGCGGATCAACCAGCAACTCCCGGTGCTGCAGGCATCGATCCCCGCCGACATTCAGCTGACCAAACTGATGGATCGCACCCCGGCCATCCGCGCCTCGCTGCGCGAAGTCGAACGCAGCCTGCTTTTGGCCACCGGGCTGGTGATCCTGATGGTCTTCCTGTTTCTGCGCAACGGGCGGGCAGCCCTGATTCCCAGCGTGGCGATACCCGTCTCCCTGGTCGGCACTTTTGGTGTCATGTATCTGCTCGACTACAGCCTGGACAACCTCTCCCTCATGGCCCTCACCATTGCGACGGGCTTTGTGGTGGATGATGCCATTGTCGTGCTGGAAAATGTCACCCGTCATCTGGAAAAGGGGTTGTCTCCCATGCAGGCCACGTTGCGGGGAGTGCGGGAGGTGGGCTTTACGGTCTTTTCGATGAGTCTCTCCCTGGTGGCGGTGTTCATTCCCTTGCTGGCCATGGGAGGCATCGTCGGGCGACTTTTTCGCGAATTTGCCGTGACCTTGAGCGTGGCGGTCCTGGTCTCTCTGGTGATCTCCCTTACCACCACCCCGGCGATGTGTGCTCGTTTGTTGCGGCCACACTCCCGGGAGGTCACCCCGGGAGGATGGTTCGCCCGCAGTTGGGAAGGTCTGTTCCAGGGAGTGCTCCGTTTTTACGCCCGGACACTGGATGTGGCCCTGCGGCACTCCCTGCTGACCTTGCTGGTTCTGTTGGCGACCATCGGGTTGAATATTTACCTCTACATCACCATTCCCAAGGGATTTTTTCCCACGCAGGACAACGGACGCCTGATCGGCTCGATCCAGGCCGACCAGGGAACCTCCTTCCAGGCCTTGCGGCGCAAGATGAACCATTTCATGCGCATGGTGGGGGAGGATCCGGCGGTGGAACATGTCGTCTCTTTTACTGGCGGGGGGCAGCGCAATAGCGGCTCAATGTTTGTCTCCCTCAAACCACGCGGAGAGCGCGACGAACTGGATCAGGTGATGGGTCGCCTGCGCAACAGACTCTCTCGGGAGGCTGGGGCCAATCTCTATCTGATGCCCGTGCAGGATATACGTGTGGGCGGGAGGGCGAGCAGCAGTACCTATCAATACACCCTGCAATCGAGCGAACTCGACGAATTGCTGCTCTGGGAACCGCGCATTCGTCTTGCCCTGACTGGATTGCCGCAGCTGACCGATGTCTCCAGCGACCAGAACGAGAGAGGACTCTCGACTCTGGTGAGCATGGATCGCGCCAGCGCTGCCCGTCTGGGGGTCACCCCCCGCATGGTGGACGCCACCCTCAACGATGCATTCGGCCAACGCCAGGTCTCCACCATCTACACCCCCCTGAATCAGTATCGGGTGGTCATGGAGGCCGCGCCTCCCTTCCTCGAGGATCCCGCCTCTCTGGGCGAGATTCGTGTCAGCACGGCCAGCAAATCGCAGGTTCCGCTGGCTGCCTTCAGCAATATCATGTCGGCAGCGACTCCGCTGGCGGTAAACCATCAGGGATTGTTTGCCGCCTCCACCATCTCCTTCGGTCTGGCGCCGGGGGTGAGCCTTTCCCAGGCGACGCTGGCCATCGATGATGCTTTTGCCCGGCTGGGTGTACCCAGCGAGGTGCAGGGCGGATTTCAGGGTACAGCCAAAGTGTTTCAGGCCTCTTTGGAGAATCAGCCCTGGTTGATCATGGCGGCCCTGTTGTCAGTCTACATTGTTCTGGGTATCCTCTACGAGAGCACCATTCACCCCCTGACCATCCTCTCCACGCTCCCTTCCGCCGGTGTCGGTGCCTTGATCGCGTTGATGGTCACCGGCAACGATTTCAGCCTCATGGCCATGATCGGGGTGGTGTTGCTGATCGGCATCGTCAAAAAGAACGCCATCATGATGATCGACTTTGCCCTGGAGCGGGAACGGGGCGATGGCATCCCCCCCGAAGAGGCCATCCGGCAGGCCTGCCTGTTGCGTTTTCGCCCCATCCTGATGACGACACTGGCTGCCATGCTCGGGGCGTTGCCCCTGGCCCTGGGCAGCGGCGATGGATCGGAAATGCGGCGCCCCCTGGGCATCTCCATCGTCGGGGGGTTGTTCCTGAGCCAGTTGCTCACCCTGTACACAACGCCGGTGGTTTATCTCTACCTGGATCGCCTGCGGCTGTTTTTCAATAAAGGCAAACGAGTTGGAAAACAGGGATGGGAGTCCACAGCCAAGGAGCGTATCCTCTTTCCCGACGGGGTCCAGGAAAAAGACCCGCAGGCGGAGAAGGCCTGTGTCCAACCTGGGAAGGGATCGTGACAATGGCAGAGATTCATGAATCTGGAGATGTGTTGACCTCAGTTCCGCCGTCGGATTGGGAGTTGTCCTGATGATCGTGTTGGATGCGCATGTCTGGCAGATGCGTGGTTGCCACCTTGTGGTCGCCTTGTCGATGACCATGCTGCCCGCCGGATGTGCACACGGACCCGACTACCAGATTCCCGACATCACCCTGCCCGCGACCTTCAAGGAGGAACCCGGCTGGAAGGTGGCCCAGCCCCGGGATCAGGTGCCGCACGGTCCCTGGTGGGAGATGTTTGGCGATGTCGTTCTCAATCGACTTGAGGAGCGACTGGCTCTCGATAATCAAAGTCTCAAGGTGGCGGAGGCGCAATACCGGGTGGCGCAAGCCCAGGCCGAAGCAGCCGGGGCGGCGCTTTTGCCCGGTCTTACCGGCAGCCTGGGGGTGACACGGGGCAAGTCGGCCTATGCCGTCAAAAATGGTGTCACGACCCCCAATCTGGGCTTGAATGCCAGTTGGGAACTGGATCTGTGGGGACGCATCAGGCGCACGGTCGAGGCGGGGGAGGCCAATGCCCAGGCCGGCAAAACCGATCTGGAAGGGGCACGTCTGAGTCTGCACGCCCAGATGGCGCAAAACTATTTTTTATTGCGTGTCGCCGAGGAGCAGCAGCGATTTTATCAAAAAACCCTGCAAGCCTATGAAAAATCCCTCACTCTGACTCGCCATCAACGCGCCGCCGGGGTGGCCACCGCCAGCGATGTGGCCCAGGCGGAAAGCCTGCTCAGGAGTGCCCAGGCCCAGTCCCTCGATACCGACCTGCAACGCACCCAACTGGAACACCTGCTCGCCCAATTGACCGGGCACACCCCAGCCGGTTTTTCTCTGGAGCCTGCCCCGCTGCCCCAGGGGTTGCCGACGATTCCGCCTGTTTTGCCCTCGGAGCTGCTGGAACGACGGCCCGATGTCGCCGCCGCCGAACGCCGCGTGGCAGCAGCCAATGCCCAGATCGGGGTGGCCACGGCAGCCTTCTTCCCGACTCTCTCCCTGGGGATTGCCGGTGGCTATCAAGGGAGCAATCTCTCCTCCTGGCTGGAGACCCCTGCCCGTTTCTGGTCGTTGGGGCCTTCGCTGGCGGCCAACCTTTTCGATGGCGGTTTGCGGCGTGCCCAGCAAAGTCAGGCCCTGGCAGCCTATGACCAGGCCGTGGCCAATTATCGGCAAATTGTCCTCAATGCCATGCAGGAGGTGGAGGACAATCTGGCGGCGTTGCGCCTGCTGAAAGAGGAGTCCGTTGCCCAGGAGGGGGCCGTACAAGCTGCCCGTCAGGCACAAACCCTGAGCGAAAATCAGTATCGGGCAGGCATGGTCGGCTATCTGGCGGTCGTCACCACCCAGACCGCCACCCTGACCAGCGAACGCGCCGCCCTGAGTCTCCGGGGACGCCTCTATACGGCTGTCGTGACCCTCATCAAGGCCTTGGGGGGGAGATGGACTATCGATCCTTTGGCCGCACAGGTTTGACGGTTTCGGTTTTCACGTTGGGCGGCATGCGGTTTTTGCATGTCTGGGACCAGCCGGCGGAGGTGTTGCCGGATGCGAGTCTGGACAATGCCCATCAGGTGATCGTTGCCGCCCTGGAAGCGGGGTGCAATCTGATCGAGACGGCACAGGGCTATCCCAAAAGCGAAGGGTTGATCGGGCATGTCCTGCCGCATGTGCCTGCCGCGCTGCGCGACTCCTGCCATCTGATGGGCAAGGGAAGCCCCACCGATACCCCGGGAGCGATGCGCGACAATCTCGAAAGAACCCTGCGGCGTCTGGGGGTCGATCGCCTGGAGCTCTTCGCCGTCCACGGCATCAATACCGAGGCGGACCATCAAAAGACATTTGGCAAACAAGGATGTCTCGCTGCCCTGGAACAGGCGCGCAGCGAGGGGTTGATCGGCCATTTGGGATTTTCGTCACACGCGCCATTGCCGCTCATGCTGCGCACCCTGAGCAGCGGCGCTTTTGATTTTTTCAACCTCCACTACTACTACTTTCAATCCGGAAACGGACCCGCTGTGGCCCTGGCCGCGGCCCTGGGCATGGGCATCCTCATCATCTCTCCCAACGACAAGGGCGGCACCCTGTACCAGCCGCCGGAACGGTTGCAACGACTCACGGCTCCCCTGCACCCCGTCAATCTGAACGAACGCTGGCTGCTCGCCCACCCGGAAATACATACGTTGAGCATCGGTCTGAGCGATCCTTCGCACATGGCGATCCATCTGCAAAGCCTCGCCTCCCAACCCTGGTGGGGGGCCGAAGAGCGGGCCGCCGATGAGCGCTTACAGGCCGCCGTGCGGGGTTCCGGTCTGGAACGGTGTCGCGTTCAATGCCAGCGCTGCCTCCCCTGCCCGGAACAGATTGACATCCCTGAACTGATGCGACTCCTGAAGCTGGCTACCAGCTATGACATGGTTGCGTTTGGTCGTTACCGCTATGGCAACATGCAGCCGGGCAATCGCTGGGTGCCCGGGGCCAAGGGGTCGGTGTGCAATCGGTGCGGGGCGTGTCTGCCACGCTGTCCGCAGGGGTTGGCCATTCCGGATCATCTGCTGGCTGTTCACCGGCTGCTGGACAGCGACGCAAGAGACGATCCCTGAATGCTCCCTCTTGAAATGTAGGTATATCTTTTCTTGTTGGTTTATCCAGACAGTTTTTTTCTGTCTGAATGGTGCCGGTTCCGCCGATTTTTCGTGACAGATTGTAATATAAAGTTTAGTGTGTTGCGGCTTGGTTCGTATGTGCTTTCATGGGCGGATTTTTAACCGGATTTTGTTGTCGTGGAGTCAGAGTGTTTATCAAGCGACAGTTCTATAAGATTTCGCGGCTGGTTCGGCACTCCGGAATACTGAGAGATCAAAAGTGGTTATGGTCCCTTCTGAGGCCTTGTTTTTTGCTGATGCTTGAAATTGGTGAGAAGGGTATGGAGGTGACCTTGTCCAATGGGTGCGCCGTTCGTATACCCTCGGAATGTCATTTGTGGACGGACTGGTTCAATTATGAGCAGGATGTCGCCAATACCATGGCGGATTGGCTTCGTCGGCATCCGCGTGCCCTGGTCGTCGATGTCGGGTGCTCTCTCGGTTTTTTCAGTGCCCTGGCCTTGGCAGCCTCTCCGGATGTGGAGGTTATCGCCGTCGATTCCGATCCCCCCTCCCTCCTGGCTACGGAAAAAATTTGTCGCTATTACAACGAAAAAAGGCGCTTGACCCTCATACACGGCTTTGTCTCGGATCAGCATCCAAGCCGATGCGACCTGAAAACGGCCCATGCGCATACCATGGAAAAGCTGGACGCATTGCGCAAGACAAGCGACAAGTTGAAGACGTCCTATGTCTGTCTGCACGATTCTCCACAAGAGACGATTCCAACCCACTCTCTCGATCGTTTGCTGGAGTCGGAGCCAACCTCCGGGCGCGGTTTGCTGATCAAGTGTGACGTGGAGGGTGCCGAGCTTCTCGTCCTGCAAGGGGCTGAGCGACTGCTCGCGGAGGAGAGGCCGACTCTTCTGCTCAGTGTTCATCCAGCAGCCTTGAAAGAGTATTTTCAGCGCAGCAGGGAGGATGTCTACAATTTCTTGACATCCAAGGGGTATGCCATCCGGTTTCTCAGCAAGGACCATGAGGAACACTGGCTTGTCGAAAAGGTGTAAGGGCAAGGGTGGACCGTCGTCGTTTTGGCCTGGAAAACCGATGCTGGACCCCGGATGACGTTGGCTGCATAATGGTGGCGGGTCGGATCGGAGATGCGCCAGCCCTGCCATCCGACTCCGCCACCCCCATACCTTCCGCCCCGGACGCAGAGGCCATGTCACGCGAACTGATCTTCCCCGAGCAGAAAAACCCGAGGCTTTTTGCGGAGCTGCAACGCTGGTATCGGCAAAACATGCAGGGAGGCTGGCAGGTCGTCTGGCGGCGACGTCCTGTGTGGTCGGCGCAGCTGGCACAGAAAATGGGCTTTCAACTCGAAACGAACGCCCCCCTTTTCTTTGGCGACACCATGCGGGTCTATACCAGGGAGGGTGTTTCGGCGGGGCTTCTTACCTTTGGTTATACCGAGGTCGCCTTGACCGCTCTCATGTTGATCGTGGTTGGTCGCGACCAGGCGGTGGTCGACATCGGAACACATTTTGGCTATGTCGGACTGTTGGCCAGCCGTCTGGTCGGTCCGGGCGGCAAGGTCGACTGTTTTGAACCCAATCCCCTGAGCCTGGAAATGGCCAGAAAGAATCTCCGTGGCATCCCTCATGTCGACATTCATGAAAAAGCCGTTTCCGACCGGCCAGGACAGGTGTTTCTCGCCATGTCACGGTCGATCAACGACTCATCCCTGTGCAAAATCTCCGCCGCAGGCGAGCAGACCGGCAACAGGGCCGTGGAGGCGACCACTCTGGATCGGATGTTTTCCACTCGCTCCAGGCCGGTGGATTTCTTGAAATGCGATGCCGAAGGCTCCGAGCTGAACATTCTCAAAGGGGCGGATGCCGTCTTGAAACGGGCAGACCGGCCCATGCTCGTCCTGGAGGGGGATATGCCTTCTGCGCAGGGTGAACTCTCCTCACGCACCATGGAGTTGCTCGACCATCTCAAAGGGTATGGCTACCATGGGCTTGTTTTTGATTTTGACGGTGAGCTTCATGTGGGTGCGCCGGGCAGCTTTCCCGTTCATCATGCCAACGTTTTGTGTCTTCCTGCCGAACAGGTCGAACTGCTGAAGGACAGACCGGGGTGAACCAGCAGCCACCGGATCCGGACCAGGATCGCCGACGTTTCAAAACCTATGGTCGCAAACAGGGACATCTGACCGGATCGGAGTTGCAGCGGCTGGAGATGCTCCTGCCCCGTTATCGACTGGAGGCCTCTTCCGGCCAGGATCGGGATGGATTTTTGCAACAATGGGATCCGGGAGCGCTGACCGGCCCTCTCTGGGTCGAGATTGGGTTTGGCAATGGCGACTGCCTGGCGCATCTGGCCGAACGTCACCCCGAGGATGCCATGATCGGCATCGATGTGTTTCTCGAAGGGATCGCTGCCCTGGTTCACAAACTGGAACGCAGTGGACAACGCAACGTGCGTCTGGCACGCGGCCATGCCCACCCGGTTCTGCGGGATCTGCTACCCGATGGCACCATCGACCGGGTGATCATCAACTTCCCCGACCCCTGGCCGAAAAAACGCCACCACAAACGCCGCCTGATCCAGACGGAGTTTCTCGATCTGCTGGCCCGAAAAATGCGCCCGGGCGGGTGCGTCACCCTCGCCACCGACTGGCAGGAGTATGCCGAATGGATGGAGACCCTTTTCGCCGCACACCCCGCCTTTGACGGGGGGGCGTCACCTCCGCCGGATGAGTGGATCGTTACCCGTTTCCAGGCAAAAGGCCTGCAGGCTGGCCGCGCCACCTCGCATTTGGCCTATTTTCGGCGATCTGATACCAATTTACATTCATCGCGATAACTTCGTTGGCCGCGTCGTCGGCTCCTCACCGTACCCAACACGTACTGTCTCGTCGCCCCCTCCTTGCTGCCCCGTTCTCGCATCGACTGCAAATGGGTATGAACCGATTGCAATTCCAGATCAGAGGATGGATGCGGGGCGGCAACGCATGAGTAACGAAACAGTCTATGTCGTCAGGAGATGATGCTGGCGCAGCTTCTCCGCCACCTTGTTGCGGGTGACGGGTTTGACCAGATAGTCGGTGCATCCACCGATGAAAAAGGCCTTGAGCATATGCTCTTCGGTGTCCAGGGCCGACACCATGAAAATGACCGTTTCCCGGCCATCCGTGCGCATTTCGGACTCCAGTTTGCGGATTTTGATCAAGGCCCTGTGACCGTCCATCTCCGGCATCATGATGTCCAGGCAAACGAGGTCATAGGGTTTGCCATCCGTCAGAGCCATTTCGAAGGACTCGACCGCCTCCAGCCCGTTGACGACGGAATCGCACTTTCCGTAGGGGGAAAGAATGTGTTCCAGAAGGATACGATTGTTCGCCTCATCGTCAGCGATCATGATTTTCACGACTTGATCTCCTTTGAAAGGCAAGGCTCTCCGCGACATGTCATTGTCAGCAGGGTCCGTGCCGACTCTCCATGACGGATTTACACCATCTTACGCACTATTTTGCAATGTTTCCCGGTTGCCTTTGTCGCGACGCCAATACCATCGACGCAAATCATCCCAATTTGCAGTCGATGCGAGAACGGGGCAGCAAGGAGGGGGCGACGAGACAGTACGTGTTGGGTACGGTGAGGAGCCGACGACGCGGCCAACGAAGTTATCGCGATGAATGCAAATTGGTATCAGACAGGAGACGGTTGATTTTGCAGCAGGTGAATACAATCTTCCGCCAGGCGTTCCGGATCGAGATCGTAGCACTCCCGCTGACAGCGGTCACTGGCACCAGACAGACCGAGAATATCCTGAAAAAGGTGGCACTCCCGGCGACACGCCACATGATACGTCGCATCGAAGTGGCCGTTACCCATCTTGAACAGCTCGGGTGGATTCCATTCGTAACCTTGAAACAGCAACACTGGCTGATCGATGGCATTGCACACGTTGTGGATGCCTCCATCCGAAAGAACCGCCAGATGCATCACCTTGAGTTTGGCGGCCAGCTCCCGGATCGATCCTGGTGGAATCCAGTGATCACCAATCCCTGCAAACCTCTCCTGCCCCACCTCGTAAAGGGTCAACGTTGGATCATGGGCTTTGATTTTCCGGACAAAGCGTTCCCACGATGAGCGACGATAACGCAGGCGTTCGCCATCCTGACGGCTCTGATCCTGGCGCATGGGAGCGATGTGCAGGGCCAGGGCATGGGGGGCGATCTCCTGGCGTGCCCGCAGCAGCTCCTCCGGGGCGAGGTGGATACGGGGGCGCCAATCGTCAAAGTCAAGCATCCCCTGGCCCAGCTGGACGGCATAATTGACCGCAAGAATATTGCGCTTTGGATCGTCGATGGTCCGTTCCAGGTTGTCGCCGCTGGCCAGGTGGGCAAACGTGGCCTGCTGCCACAAAGGCCAGAGGATAAAATCCCCTCGCTGGCGCACATGGCGGCTCCAGAGGGGGTTGCGAATCAGCTTGCGCTCCAGCCAGGAGGCGGTCGAGAAACGATCCACCCGGGGATCACCGGCAAAGAGCGCAGCAACTGTCGCATCGGCGACCACCTCCAGGGTGGCGGGCCGATACACCTGGCGCAGCGCCTTGAACACGCAGGAGAGCATCACCGTGTCCCCCAGGTTGTAGGGGAAACGCCAGCGGGGAAAATAGATCTTCATGGTGATGGAATCGCTACCGCTTTTGTCACTTCCTTCTTCCGCTCATCTCGCACGGTGGTCTCATCGGCGCTTTCCGCGTGGTCGACCAAAGGCCTGGCGACGAAGGAGACCATTTGCCTTCCGGACGTCTTTTCCATTTCCTGCAACGCCCTGACCATGGATTGCAAGTCAAAATTGAAACGAGCCGCGAACTCTTCCCGGTTTTTACGCACTTCTTCAATGATCGGATCTCGCCACATGGTCAATCCTCTTCCGGCAGCTCTTCAGGGGTGACGATGACGGGGGAAACCACCCCTTTCAACCGCAATGCTTCATCAATGGCACGGCGAGTTCTGCCGTTGGCTATATGCCGACAGTTCCACGTCATCAGGAAGTCCAAACGGTGACACGCTGCCAGAGCGATATGCAAGGCATCCGCGTTTGCCCTTGCAGGCAGTTTCAATGCCTCTTTCAGTTGGTCACTCAACGCGTGTCATCATTGACCATCAACACCTGGATGGATTCTACCATCGACAGGCGCCTTTGAGCAGCATCCCGATTGCCCAACCTGATTTCCTGAATGACCAGCTCCGATACAAACAGCTCGTATTGATTGCGGCGCTCGTTCCACCACTCGTGGGTGATCTGTTGATGCGCAGCAACGATCAGGTCGCGGCTCGGCAGGGCAGCAAGGTAGCTGATGATGCTTGTCTCAAGGTAAATGCGCGGTTTCATGGCGCTGTCTTCCATGAAATTGGCTGAAGTGCCAAGTTTGGTCGATTTGCGCAGGACATTACGCCATCTCCGGTTTCAGTTGGCGACTCATGAGATCCTCGACCACCGAGCGGGGTGATCTTGCGTCGTAGAGAATGGCGTGAACAGCGTCGATGATGGGCATCTCCACCGCATGGCGCAGAGCGAGTTGCTGCACGGCCCGGGCTGTGCGCACCCCCTCGGCCACCTCGCGCATGCCTGCCTGAATGGCGGCCAGGGTTTCGCCACGCCCCAGACGCACCCCCACCGTATGGTTGCGGGAGAGTTCGGAGGTGGCCGTCAGGAGAAGATCGCCAAAGCCGGAGAGTCCGGAAAAGGTCTCCAGGCGGCCACCCAACCGGACGCCCAGACGAATCATCTCGGCCAGACCACGGGTGATGAGGGCCGCCCGGGCACTGTAGCCAAAACCCAGGCCATCGCTGATGCCAGCCGCCAGGGCGATGACGTTTTTCAACGCCCCGCCCAGTTCGACACCAACCACATCATCCGTCGAGTAGGTGCGAAAACGTGGTGTCGAGAAAAGCGCCTGGATGGTCGTCACCACGGCAGCATCCCGTCCAGCCACGACCAGGGCAGCCGGATGGCCCGCCATCACCTCCCGCGCAAAGGAGGGTCCGGAAAGAAAACAGGCGCGCCGTGCCAAATCCGCGCCGAGGATTTCGGCATAAAGCTCCGAGATCAGAACCAGGCGCGACTCCTCGATACCCTTGCTGGCACAGACCAGAATCACATCCGGGCGCACATGGGGTTGCAGTTGGATCAGAAGATGCCGGGTGACCTGGGTCGGGGCGACCATGACCAGGATGGCATGCCCGGCAGCGACAGCGGCCAGATCGGTCATGGCATCGATGTTGTCCGGTACGCGCAGGTCGGTGAGAAACAGGGGGTTGTGGCGTTGACGACCAATACCCGCGGCCACTTCCGGCTCGTGGCACCACAGGGTGACCCGGGGGAGTTTTCCCGCCAGATGCGTGGCCAGGGCCGTACCCCAGGAGCCGGCACCGATCACTGCCACGGAGGGGGAGGCGTTTTGCATGGGTCACAACTCCGCCAGAGGCCAACGCGGCCTGGCATTCAAGGGAGCCACACCTCCCGCCCCGGATGCCAGACGTCGCAAACCGGCACAGGCAATCATGGCGCCGTTATCGGTACACAACCCCACGGGGGGGAACAGGAGGCGAATCCCCGCGCCAGCCGCCGCCAGGGTCAACCTCTCGCGCAGGCGCTGATTGGCACCCACACCACCCGCCACCACCAGGCGCCTGGCACCCACGCTGTGACACGCCGCCAGGGATTTGATCACCAGGGGTTCGATCAAGGCCTCCTGAAAGGAGGCTGCCACATCCCTGCGACGCTGGGGATTCATGGTTGCACTCTCTTCCCGTGCCAAGAAGGTACGCAGGGCGGTTTTCAAACCCGAATAGGAGAAATCGTAGCGGGTTCGATCCAGCAAGGCGCGGGGAAAGGCCACAGCCTGCGGATCCCCCCCCTGGGCCAGGGCCGCGATGGCAGGGCCACCAGGATAGGTCAAACCAAGCATGCGCGCCCCCTTGTCGAAGGCCTCACCCACGGAGTCATCGCGGGTTTGTCCCAAAACCTGATAACAGGCAAAGGCCCGGGCAGAGACCAGCAGGGTGTGTCCACCCGACACCAGCAGGGCGACAAAGGGAAAATCAAAATCGGTCGTTGTGTCCAAAAATGGACTCATCAGGTGACCTTCCATGTGATGGATGCCGAGCAGAGGGCAGCCCAAAGCCATGGCCATGCCTCGTGCCGCAGCAACTCCCACCAGCAAGGCGCCCACCAGGCCAGGACCGGACGTGACGGCAATGCCATCCAGGGCTTTTCCCGGCAATCGGGCCTGCTCCAGGGCCGCAGCGATGACGGGGCCAATGTTGCGAATATGGGCACGGCTTGCCAGCTCCGGCACCACCCCGCCAAATGCGGCGTGGATATCCAACTGCCCATGCACGACGTTGGCAAGAAGAACCATCTCCCGTTCATCTCCTTCCAATACGGCGGCTGCGGTTTCGTCACAACTTGTCTCGATGCCCAGGATCCGCATGCTCTTGTCTGATCGACACTCTCCCCTTATGCTGGTCGAAAGATGTGCTGCATAAAATATATTTTAGAGGATCCTCTCTCCGTGAAAAACCTCCATCTGCGTATCGGTACCCGGGGCAGCGCCCTGGCCCTCTGGCAAGCGCGTCTGGTCCAGGCTCGCATCCGGGAACGACACCCCGACCTGACCGTGGAGCTGATCCCCATTAAAACCACCGGGGACAAAATCCTCGACGTGCCTCTGGCCAAGGTGGGGGGAAAAGGGTTGTTCGTCAAGGAACTGGAAGAGGCCATGCTGGATGGCCGCGCCGATTTGGCGGTCCACTCCATGAAAGATGTCCCGGCCCAATTTCCACCAGGCCTGATTCTCGGCCCTCTCCTGGAACGGGCCGATCCCCGCGATGCCCTGCTGTCAGTGAATCACGACGGCTTGGCGACCTTGCCCCCGGGTGCCCGGGTTGGCTCCTCGTCGCTGCGTCGTCGCAGCCAGCTGCTGGCCTTGCGCCCGGATCTGGAGATTCTGCCGCTCCGGGGCAATGTCAACACCCGCATCGACAAAATGGTGGCCGGTGAGTATCACGCCATCATCCTGGCTGCCGCCGGTGTGCAACGTCTGCAATTGACCCAACATGTGGTGGAGTACCTGGATTCCGATCGCATGCTGTCAGCCATTGGCCAGGGGGCGATCGGCATCGAAATGCGTGCCGACGATCCTCAAATCGCCGCCATTCTCGACCCCCTGAACCACCCGCCCACCCGGCTCTGTGTGCGGGCGGAACGGGCCTTCCTGGCCACCCTGGAGGGGGGGTGTCAGGTGCCGATCGGCGGTCACGCCCGGCTCGATGGATCGACCCTGTCGCTGGAAGGGATCGTTGCCGGAGTGACAGGAACGCCCTTGATTCGCGGGCGGCGGCGCGGTCCTGTCAACGATCCGGAAGCCCTGGGGGTGGCCCTGGCCCGGGAGCTTCTCGACCGGGGGGCACGGGAGATCCTTGAGGAACTCAAGGCTCTTTCTGCCTTCGACACGGGACCAGATTTTGTGCCATCTGTCCCATCCGTGCCACCTGTTCCGCCCATTCCGCCCATCCCATCCCTGACATGAACCCCCTGGCGTTATCCGGACGTACCCTTCTGATCACTCGTCCGCAACCTGGGGCCGGGCAGACCGCCGCGCTGGTTCGCAAGGCAGGAGGCATTCCCCTGTTGGCGCCAGCCCTGGTCATGGGTCCACCCGCGGATACGGCTCCTCTCCACGCTGCCATGGCCTGTCTGGGTTCATTCGCCGGGGTGATTGTCACCAGTGCTCAGGGTGCGCGCGCCCTTCTCGCTGCCCTGCCTGGCGGTGGTCCACGTCCGCCTCTGTATGCGGTCGGTCCCAAAACGGCTGCCGTAGCGCATCAGGGTGGTTATCCGGCCACTCTACCCATCCAACCGGGTGATGCCGAGGTGTTGGCGCAATCCATCCTGGCCCGGCACCAACCTGGCAGCCGGTTTTTGTTTTTGCGGGCCGAGGCCGGGCGGGAGACTCTCGTCCGTACCCTTGAGCAGGCCGGTTGTTTTGTGACCCTGGTAGCGGCCTACCGGGCCACTCCTGTGACGCAGTTGCCGGAAGCGGTACTGGTTGCTTTGCGGCAGGGAGAGGTGGATGCCATCCCTTTTTTCAGTGGTCGTTCCGCCGAGGCTTTTCTGGACGCCTTGCCACTGCCGCTTCTACCCTGGCTGGAGCGGACCTTGATCGCTGCCCTCAGCCCCGTCACCGCCGATTTTTTGCGCCGACGGGGTGTCACCGTGCATCTGGTGGCGCTCCATCCCACTGCCGAGGATATTCTTGCCACCATCGCCTCTCGTTGGCAGTGACGTTGCGAAAATGGGGTCCAGGGGGCTGGCTCCCTGGCAGGTCCAGGACGGAGTCCTGGCAGGTCCAGGACGGAGTCCTGGTGGGGTTTGGGGCGAAGCCCCAATAGAGTTTTTCATGTCAATGTTTTTCGTAACTATTCAGCACCCCGGTCGGGGAATAAAAAAGATTTGGGAAGAAAGACTTTATTGGGGCTTTGCCCCAAACCCCACTGGGGCTTCGCCCCAAACCCCACCAGGACTCCGTCCTGGACCTGCCAGGGAGCCAGCCCCCTGGACCCCATTAAGGTCTATGAAACGTTGCCAGTCCGCAGGGGTATCGACGTCCCACCGGAGGGGGAGTTCGTGCCATGACCATCCCAGGGCACGAAAGCGTTCCCGGGTGGCCGCAGCGACAGTCGCCGTACCCCAGGTGACGTTCTGGAACAAGGATGGATCGGGTCGTTGCAAGCCGAGGAGAAGATAGCCCCCGTCCTCAGTGGGTCCGAGGACAGCGGGGAGGGTGGTCAGGGCCTGCTCGGCGGCATCCAGATCGGCTGCGGTGAGGGAGGCGGCATCGCTGCCAATCAAAAACAGGCAGGAGGCCTC
Organism: Magnetococcales bacterium; assembly: GCA_015229045.1. Next base: position 3,823 of record JADGCJ010000019.1, on the reverse strand, counting down.
GCTTGCGGCGGCAGCAGCGATGAGTGCCATACGCTGCCCGAGATCACCGGGTGGTTGCTGACGAAGCTGGTCAGACGCGGCCAGGGTGCAACAAAGGGGGTGGGTGGTGTCAGGCGTACACCAGAGCCGATAGAGGCGTCCGGGCCGGGCGGCACACCAGGTGCGTGTCACCCCCGCCACATGGGTCCACAGTCTGGCCTGGGCAGCAGCCGCACCCTGGGCACCCAGCTCCGGAATCAGACGGGTCTTGGCCAAACCGGGGAGGGGCAGTTTTCCCATGAGGTTCAACGACAGAGGTGCCCTGCTGCATGAATGTGTCATGTTCGTCTATGAATTCAGGCTGTTTGGCAAGGTGAAATAGAAGGTTGCGCCGCTGCCCATGCTCCCTTCGGCCCAGAGGCGTCCCCCATGACGACGCACGATGCGTTGGGCAGTCGCCAGACCAATACCCGTGCCCTGAAACTCCGACTGGCTGTGGAGTCGCTTGAAAGGTTGGAAAAGGGTATGGATGTAGGCCATGTCAAAACCGGCCCCGTTGTCGGAGATGAAACAGGTGGGTATCCCGTCCTGGATACGTTGACCGAACCTGATATGAGGTTGGGGCTGTTTCCCGGTGTATTTCCAGGCATTGCCCAGAATATTTTCCAGCAGGATGCGCAACAGGTGAGGATCCCCCTGGACCTCCAACCCCGGTTGAACATCGAAGCGGCCGGGGCGGTCAGGCGAGGCCTGGTGCAGGGTGTGGACAATGGCCAGGGCCATGGCGGAGAGGTCCACCCGTTCCCGACGCAGCTCTCCCTGGGTGGTACGGGAGAGACTCAACAGACCATCGATCCGATTGCGCATTTCGCGCGTCGCCTGGCGCATGCTGGTCAGGTAGCGCACCCCCTCGGCATCCAGTCGCTGGCCATACTCTTCCTCGAGGATGGCGCCCATGCCATCGATGGCGCGCAGCGGTGCCCGCAAATCATGGGAGACGCTGTAGGCAAAGGAGTCCAGTTCCTGGTTGGCCAATTGCAGATCGCGGGTGCGTTCCCGGACCTTGAGCTCAAGGTTTTCAGTCAGCGTTTGCAGGGATTGTTCGTGGCGCTTGCGCTCGGTAATGTCCCAAAAAATGCCCAAGACTCCACATATGCGTTCCTGGTCGTCGCGGATGGGGGCCTTGAGGGTGTTGACCGTGTACACGTTGCCTCGACGCAGATAACTCTCTTCGACCTCGATGGGTTGCCCGGTGTGCATGACGGTTTGGTCATCGGCCCGGTATTTGTCGGCCAGATCCGGCGGAAAGAAGTCATAATCGGTTTTGCCGGCCATCTCCTCCGGGGAGATGCCCAGATCCTCGGCGAAGGCCGGATTGCAGGAGATGTAGACAGAGTGTGTGTCCTTGTGAAAAACCTTCTGTGGCATGCTTTCGAGCAGGGTGCGGTAATGCTCCTCGCTCAGACGCAGCTGGGTTGTCACCCGTTGATGTTCGTGCAAAATGGCTTGCAGGCGTCGATTGGCGTGGCTGATGGAGACCACGCGCCAGGAGAGGGCCAGAAAAGCCATGGCGACAAGGATCAGGAAACCACCCCGGGGCAGCACGATGACCAGCCATAAGGCCGGCAGCAGCAGCAACCAGAAGAGAGCCGCCGCCACCGAGAGACCACCTTGAAGCCTGTCCGGATCCGGGTGACAATGCAGGCCGCTGTCCCTGATCTCTTCCAAACGGTGGGTCATGAAAATTGCCCTCATCATTCCCCGGAGCTACTCCGGTCCTGAAAGAAGTTTTCATGACGACCGATTCTACCTGGATTCACTCTTTTCCAGAAAGCTGATTTTCAGTTTGTTCGTCTGCGTGCGTCTCCGTTACATTCAAGGGTCACCCGCGCCCTGCTTTGCGGTTGCTGCCGCTCGTTTTCGTGCTGTGCAACCTGTCTGTTCCCGGTCCCGGCCAGGGGCAGGAGTCCATTTGAATGAAATCAGGCATCGTCAGGAAGAGGTCGGACGTGGTTCATCGAATTCCTGGTCGCTTTGGGGTGTTATTGATTTGTTCTTCAAGATTATCCGGAAAGGCAGCCGGATCCTTGGCGAGCAGGTCGAGGCACTCTTGTTTGTTGTCTTCATGGCCAAAGCAACATTTTCTATACTTGTCGACCCAGATTCCGCCACCAAAATCCAGGCATGAATCCTTGGAAGAACAATTGATGATCCTCTCTGAACCTAGACAGTGAAATGTCTCCACGACAAGCATTATTGTTGCAATAATGGAAAGCATGATCAAGATAAGATATGATATTTTACGTATGATGATTAGTAGATACAGTCCTGTTCTGAACATGGTTGATCTGTTCTCGAGTGGGAGCAGCTCATTATTTCGATTCATCCAGATACTTGTAAGTATTGTTCGGACCATTTACAGAATATTTATTATTTTGGTTTTTCTGATCAAACAAAAATACTCCATAATACCCATTATGGATATACTGAAAGAGATTCCAGGCCTGGAGGTGGAAAATATTTCCATTCTCCACCTCCTTTTCACCTTATCTTAGCACCCTAACGCAGAATAGCTTGCAGAATGACTCTATCTTATTAAAATATTTCCTGTTTTAATAATCTTTATTAATGCCATTGACCCGGTAAGGGCTGCATATCTCCTTGCATGTTCCAGGTTGACCAGCGTGGTTCCTTCCGTACTCGTTAGCTGCGTAATCTTCTTCTCTATCCAAGGCCGAATCCCCTTTTAGTTTTCCATAAACCTCCTCCCTGAGTCCACTGATGGCTACTGCCGCGTCCCTCCCTCCCGGTCCCCTCTTGGATGCTTCGCAATTTGCTTTGCAATGAAAATACTTATCACCATTCTTGGTGGCATCATCAATCATGTCCTGCCAATTTCGGTGCATATCGGCCATGCCATCGATATATTCCCCTATGTAACCATCACCTTTACCTGATCGTGCTGCTTCTTGCATGAGACCCGGCAATCGAGCCATCGTATAACATGCGTCGCGAGCCAATGGGTCTCGGATATTTCGACAATGATCATCTTCATGTTGCTTACGAGGATAAGGCAACAGGTCAGGATTCCCATGATCACCTTCCTTCCTTCCACCCTCGCAAGTGACATAGGGGGATCCGTCCTTGCGGTGGCGTGTCCAGCACTGGTTTGTTTCGTTTTCTTTTTCTGACACTATGCGTCTCCTTGTTCAAATTGATCGGGGCCATTGGATGGGGATACAAATCACATTTTCTCCTTGCTCCGGCGGGTTGCTCTGGATAACAATCCGGGGTGCCTGAGAGGACTCTTCCATGCGCCAACGGGTGATCCGCTGGTGCCCGACGCCTCCATGCCCCAGGGTTTCGGGCGTTCGGAGTGGACATTATGGTCTATCTAACCTTGTTCATGTCAAGACAAAAATCTTCTGGTGGCATGAGTTTCTGCATTTATTGTAACTGCCCAGGTACCCCCTCAAGAAAGGCCTGGACATGAAAGCCTTTGTCAGGGCTTCGCCCCGAACCCCATATATGGTCCCCCCCGCTTTGCAAGGAATGAACTCTGTTTCGGCACGAAGGAAAAGTTGCAGCCATATATCCGGCCTGTTTGTGGGGGATCGTCACCCCCTGGCCCTGATGGAAATTCGCGGCATTCCCGTCCTCAATCACCAGGACGGCCTTTTATGGCCCAAGGGGTCTACAAGGTTTTCGGGAATGCAGGTCTCGCCTTTGTGTGCCATCAACGTCAATTCACTCCACGCAACTTGTGGTTGTCATGTTTCGAACGTCAACTTTTTTCTCTTTCCAAGTATGAACCTGGTATCAATCTTCAGCTTCCTTGTTTGCA
>JADGCJ010000199.1 GCA_015229045.1 Magnetococcales bacterium | reverse complement strand
CTTGCCATAGTTGGCCAGAAAGGTGTTGGTGCCGAACAAAACCGTGCAGGCGCGGTCATAGGCCAGCTCCGGGATGATGCGATAGTGGAGTGGCGAGGGATAGAGGAAAAGCCGGGTGCCGTTGAGCAACGGCAACAACGCGCCGGCGGTGAGACCGAAGGAGTGGAAGATGGGCAAAGCGTTGAGAATCTTGTCTTCGGTGGAAAAGTCGATGATGGCACGAATCTGCGCAATGTTGGCCAACAGGGCACGATGGGGCAGAACCACCCCCTTGGGCTTGCCCTCCGAACCGGACGTGAAAAGCACAACCGCCGCCTCTTCCGGAGAGGTGGGCAGCTCCAGGACGCGGGGCAACCACAAAGCGAAGCCAAGCAGCCAAAGCTTGTCGGTCAGGGTGATGCCGGCACGCAGATCTTCCAGGTAGATCAGACGAATGTGGTTGCCGAGAGCCGCGAGCTTGTCAACCAGATTGGCCTGCTCGACGAAGGCACGGGAGGTGAGGATGGTGGAGATGACGGCGGCCTCGCATGCCGCACGCATGCCATCGCTGCCGGCAGTGTAGTTGAGCATGGCCGGGATGCGGCGGCGGGATGTGAGGCCGAGAATCAGGGCCAGGGTGGGCGCGAGATTGGGGAGCAGCAGCCCGATACGGTCACCCGGGGCCAGGTCCGGGGTGGCCCGTTCCACGAGACGTGCGAGTATCAGGGTCATTTTCAGCAGGTCATGATAATTATATTCGGTCTGTTTGATATCCTCAAGCAGGCGATGGCCGCGGCCATGGATCTCGATGGCGTCGCAGAAGGCGGCGTAGAGGGTTTGTTCCGGACGCGCGGCAAAAAGCATTTCCTGCATCAGCCGGCGCAATTGTTCCCCTGCCTTGCGTCGGCGCTGTTTGGCCATCGGGGCGTCGGGCATGGGGATGTGGGTGGGGGGGAGGATGGTGATGGTGATTTTTGGCAGTAGCCGGCGCGTTGATTTGCCGGAGACACGGGCGAAGTAGCTGCGCGCCGGTCCGTCGAGACGTACCGGCAGGATGGTGGCGCCGGTTTTGGCCGCGACAAAGGCCGGGCCGTCGTAGACTTTCATCAAACTGCCGGTGATGGTGATGCGTCCTTCCGGGAAGATCATCACCGGGCGTCCGGATTCCAGTAATTTTATTACTTTCTTCATAGCGAGTGGGGCCGTGGTATCCACGGCCAGATAATCGGCCAGGGAGAGGATCAGGCGGAAGAAGCGGAAGCGGATCACGCTGGTATGGACGATGAAAACGGGGTCGAAGGGGAGAAAAAGGCCGAGGAGAAGTCCGTCGAGCAGGGATTCGTGGTTGGCGACGATCAGCAGGCGTGAGGCGTCGAAGGTTTGGGTATTGCCTTCCACCCGGACCCGGAAGAGGATGCGGGCCAGGGTACGCAGGATGAGGCGGATCAGTGGGCGCATGGCGGAAATCCTGATAGGGGTTGAAAGTGGATATGATGATATGTCGAAGAACGTCGACATGTAAAGCAAAAAAAATTCAGGTCGATTCCCTGATGTAGTTGCTGACGTTGTCGAAGACGGAAAGCAGCCAGGTGCGGTCGATTTCGAACCAGACCTCCTTGCCGATTTTTTCAGCGCGCAGGATGCCGGCTTCGCGGAGGATTTTGAGGTGGTGGGAGACCGAGGAGCGTGCGAGGGTGGAGACGGAGGCGATGTTTCCGACGTTGAGCCGTTCACCGGGTTCGAACAGGAGCAGGATGCGCTGCCGGTGTTCGTCTCCCAGGGCGATGAAGACTTTCGACATGGCTTGCCACTCACCCGGGATGGTGTCGCGGTAGTTTTTTTTCACTCGGTCCGTCCATGTGGTGGCGGTTCGATGGGGCCGCTCCAGTAGCCCATGCACAGCCCCAGTTGTTTGCCCGTTTCCACGCCGACCTGATAGACGAAGCCCTGTTTGATCAGCACGGCTTCGGCGTAGTTGGGCACCGGTTTCCACCAGTACCAGCCTGGCTCCTTGGGTTTTTCACGTGTCCATTCCATGTTTATGTATTGCGCATTCGGTTCGAAAAAAGGCGGCACCATGCTTGCGAGGAGTCTAACCGTTGCGCGTGAGGGGGTCAATTTCAAATCCCCTGCGCATGCGAGACTGCGGGAAAAAGAGCGTTTCCGTATGGGAAGGGACTTGACTCGCGACGCGATTTGCCCTATTAAAAACGTTTCATTGAAGCTTGCTTGCCAAAGCCGCAACCAAACCCTCTGCCCGCTTCACACTCAAAGATAAGGTCGAGAATTCATGTCCGCCATAGCTCATGCCCCGCACCACGCCCCGGAACCTGCGGCCCCCGAGGAGGAAAATCGCCGCGACTTTCTGATCCTGGCCACCAGCGCCGTCAGTGCTGTCGGCGTCGCCGGTGCCGCCTGGCCCTTCATCCGCTCCTGGAGTCCTTCGGCGGATGTCCTTTCCCAGGCCACCACCGAGATTGATGTCGGCACCCTCGCCAAGGGACAGATGATCACCGTCCCATGGCAAGGCAAGCCGGTGTTCATCCTGCGGCGCACGGACGAGCAGATCGCCGCCGCCAAACAGGGTGATGCCGAAAAACTCCCTGATCCGGCCAAGGATTCCGAACGCACCCAAAAGCCGGAAATTCTCGTGCTCCTCGCTCTTTGCACGCACCTCGGCTGCGTGCCGCAGCCCATCGGAACCGGCAATTTCGGCGGTTTCTTGTGTCCCTGCCATGGCTCCCATTACGACACCTCTGGTCGCATTCGTCAGGGTCCGGCTCCGAAGAACCTGGAGGTGCCATTCTATACCTTCAAGTCGGACACTGTCCTGGTCATCGGCAAGGTCGCCGGTTGACCGGTTTCAAGGAATATGAGCCAATCGTCATAAAAGAGTTCAAGGAGACCTCATCGTGAGCAAGTCGATTATGGAGTGGGTGGATGCCCGTCTGCCCATCACGGAACTGGTGAAAAGCCAGACCACGGAATACCCCACCCCAAGAAATCTCAATTATTGGTGGAACTTCGGTTCGTTGGCGCTTTTCATCCTCATTGTCATGATCATGACCGGCCTGTTTCTGGCCATGCATTACAAGGCGGACGCCAACCAGGCTTTTGACGTCGTGGAGCACATCATGCGCGACGTCAATTACGGTTGGCTGCTTCGTTATCTCCATGCCAACGGTGCCACGTTTTTCTTCATGGCCATTTACATTCACATCCTGCGCGGCATGTATTACGGCTCTTACCGTGCGCCTCGCGAGATCCTCTGGTGGTTCGGCATCATCATCTTTTTCATGATGATGGGCACCGCTTTCATGGGTTATGTCCTTCCCTGGGGTCAGATGTCCTACTGGGGCGCTGCGGTCATCACCAATCTGATGAGTGCCATCCCCGTGGTTGGTGAAGATCTCGTGGTTTGGATCTGGGGCGGTTTTGCGGTTGGCGATCCCACCCTCAACCGTTTCTTCGCGCTTCACTTCCTGCTCCCATTCGTCATCTTTGCTGTTGTTTTCATTCACATGTGGGCTTTGCATGCCGTCCACTCCAACAATCCTGACGGCATCGACATTGACTTCAAGAAGGATGGCATTCCTTTCCATCCCTATTATGTCATCAAGGATCTGTATGGCGTGGGTGTCTTTCTCCTCGTTTATTGTGCCTTTGTTTTCTTCCAGCCGAACTTTTTCCTGGAACCCGACAACTACATCCCGGCCAACCCCATGCAGACCCCGGCGCACATCGTTCCGGAGTGGTATTTCCTGCCCTTTTATGCCGTCTTGCGTTCCATCGATTTTCTGGGTTCCTACAGCAAGCTGGCTGGTGTCATTGCCATGGTGAGTGCCATTGCCATTCTTTTCGTTCTGCCGTTCCTCGACCGTTCCCCGGTGCGTTCTTTCCGTTACCGTCCCTTGAGCCGCCAGCTCTTCTGGATTTTTGTCATCGACTGCTTCATCCTCGGCTGGGTCGGGTATAATCCAGCCGACGCCACCCGTTTCAACGGTGCTCTGCCTCTCATTGTCGTTGGTCGTACCTGCACCGCAATCTACTTTGGATATTTCGTCCTGTTGTGGTTCATTACCGCCTTCGACATCGAAAAACCCAAACCCTTGCCCAAAAGCCTGTAAGCGGAGGAGCTTGTTGACATGGACTTGATCGCATTCCTCAGAACTGCTGCCCTGGCGGCGGTATTGGTTCTTCCTCTTTCCGCGCGGGCCTCTTCCGGTGGACCTCCTTTGCCTCAGCAGAACTGGGGGTTCCTGGGTATTTTTGGTCAGTTCGACAACGCTGCCCTCAAGCGGGGCGCCACGGTTGCCGTGCAGGTATGCATGGCCTGTCACTCCATCAAGTACATCAAGTTTGATCAGCTCAAGCAGATCGGTTTCTCCGATCCCGAGGTGATTGCGCTTGCCGAGTCGCAGAGCCATACCAAAAAGGATCGCATGCTCAGCGCCATGGATCCCACTTCCGCCAAGGACAGTTTTGGTGTCGTGCCGCCGGATCTTTCCCTCATGACCAAGGCCCGCAAGGGGTATGAGGATTATACCTACGGCATTCTCACCGGCTATCTCTCTGACGCCGACCGTCAACTGGTGGACAGGGTCATGGCCGACAAGGCGCTTGATGAAAAGGAGCTTCTGGAGGTTGCTTCCGCGTTGGGTGTTGATGCCCATCATCCAGAGAAGGTCAAGGAGGTTTTGCAGAAGATTCAGGAGGGTGGGAATTTCAACAAGTATTTCCCGGGCAATTTCCTGGCCATGCCTCAGCCTTTGAGCGATGGTGCTGTTTCTTATGCGGATGGTGTGGAGAATTCCCTCAAGCAGATGTCGCATGATGTCACTGCTTTCCTGGCCTGGGCTGCCGAGCCCACGCTCATGGAGCGCAAGTCTCTCGGTGTGAAGGTCATGCTTTATCTGTTCGTATTGACCATCATGTTTTATGCCGTCAAGCGGCGCATTTGGGCCAAGATCGAGCACTGACCGGTTGGTTTGCTCATGATGATTTGCAAAGACCCCCGGTTAGCGCCGGGGGTTTTTGTGTTTTATGAGTGGGAACGAGACGGTCGTTTTTTCCAGTTGCAGCAGGAGGCATTTGCCTGTGATGCCTTGTATTCCGCTGTATCCACCCGGACCGTGAGCGGCCACCACCCGGTGGCAGGGAATCAGGATGGGGATGGGGTTGGCGGCCAATGCCGTTCCCACGGCGCGTGGGGCGGTATTGAGGGTGTGGGCCAGGGAGCCGTAGGTTTCCGTTTGGCTTGGGGGTATGGTGTGTAATTGTTGCCATACTCGTTGTTGAAATGGTGTGCCTGGTGGGGCGAGGGGCAAGTTTGTCACGGCTTGGATGTGACCGGAGAAATAATCGGTCAGCCATTTTTGTACTTGTGTTTGCAGTGGTTCTTCCGGTGGTTCGAGTGGCGGGTGGGGGGACAAGGCCACGATGGTGTGATTGCGGGTATGCAGCCACAAGTTTCCCAAAGGTGTTGTTATGTACATGGCACGTTATTAAAAACTAT
>JADGCJ010000198.1 GCA_015229045.1 Magnetococcales bacterium | reverse complement strand
CGCGGTTCAAGGTCCGATTTTTCAAGCATGCCAATTTCAAATGCGATTGCCCTGTGGTTGGCAACAGGTCCATTGACCTGGGTGGTGTTGGGGGAGTACCGTTCTGCGGTTCTGTACGAGCAGAGACGGTTGCCTCGATGGCCCATGCAGGAGTGGATGCACAATGAACGACTCTTCTCCGCAGCCGCATGATCGACTGTTGCGGGGTTTGATTGCTTCCATTGGTGTTGTTTTTGGCGACATTGGTACCAGCCCGCTTTACTCCGTCCAGGAGTCGTTGGGTGGACACGGGGCTGCTGCGCCGACTCCGGAGAACACTCTTGGGGTCATCTCGCTCATCATCTGGTCTCTGGTGGTTGTCTTGACGGTCAAGTACCAGTTTTTCATCATGCGCGCCGACAGTCAGGGCGAGGGGGGGACGCTGGCCCTGGTCACCCTGGCCATGAAGCGGGTCGCCGATTATCCCCGGGTGAAGAAGGCCATTCTGGGTATTGGCATGTTCGGGGTGGCGTTGTTCTTTGGCGATGGGGTCATCACACCGGCCATTTCGGTTCTGAGTGCCGTGGAGGGGTTGGAGGTGGCCACCCCGGCCCTGAAGCCGTATGTGATCCCGATCACCCTGGCGGTGTTGTTCATCCTGTTTTTTTATCAGCACAAGGGAACCTCCAAGGTCGGCGCCCTGTTTGGTCCGATCATGTGTTTCTGGTTTGCCACTCTGGCGGTTTTGGGGGTGGTCAATATCATCCAGCGTCCCGATATTTTTCAGGCTCTCAATCCATGGATCGGGATCCATTTCCTGTTCACACAGGGGTACCATGCCCTGGCGGTGATGGGGATGGTCTTTCTGGCGGTGACCGGAGCCGAGGCTCTTTATGCCGACATGGGGCATTTTGGCAAGGTGACGATCAATCGGGTTTGGACGTTTCTGGTTTTTCCGGCTTTGGTACTCAACTATCTGGGTCAAGGTGCTTTGATTCTGGGCAATCCTGCGGCAGCCTCCCAGTCGTTTTATCTGTCGGCCCCCTCCTGGGGACTCTATCCCCTGGTTGCGCTGGCGACCATGGCCACGGTCATTGCCTCCCAGGCGGTGATCTCGGGGGCTTTTTCGGCCGGGCAGCAGGCCATGCAGCTCGGGTTGCTGCCACGCCTGACCGTCGTTCATACCTCGGATCAGGAGAAGGGCCAGATCTATATCCCGGCCATCAATTGGGCCTTGCTGGTGGCGGTGATGGCGGTCGTCATAGGTTTTGGCAGTTCGTCCAGTCTGGCGTCGGCTTATGGCATCGCCGTGACGGGCAACATGCTCTCCGTGACCCTGCTCGCCTTCGGTATTGTCTTGCGCTATATGTTCTCCTGGAGTTGGACTCGCACACTCTTGTTGCTTGGCCTCTTTCTGACCATTGATTTTGCTTTTTTCTTTGCCAATGCCATCAAGTTTTTCGATGGAGGCTGGTTTCCGCTGGCCATGGGAGGGGTCATCTACTTCCTGATGTCCACCTGGAACCAGGGGCGGGCCATCACGGAGCAGGCCGTGCGGCAGGAGAGCATTCCGCTTGCCCCGTTTTTGCGTGGTTTTGAGAAGGAGGGGCCGATCTGGGTGCCTGGAATCGCCATCTTCATGACCTCCAACCCCGATTTGACGCCCATGCCTCTGGTACAGATCATGAGCAAGTTTGGATCGTTGCGCGAGACGGTGATTATCCTGGTGGTGCGTAATGCTCCCACGCCCTATGTCTGCCCCGAGGAACGCCTCTCGGTCACGCCGCTGGCCGATCGCTTCTACCAGGTTGTCATTCGTTTTGGTTTCATGGAGAAACCGGATATTCCGTTGGCCATGAAGCCTCTCAAGCTGGGTGAGGTGCCGTTCGCTTTGGAGGATGCCACCTTTTTCCTCGGCAAGGCCACCTTCATCCCCGGTCCGAAGCTGGTCATGGCTCAGTGGCGGCTGCGTCTTTTTCTCAGTCTGATCAACGCTGCCGAAAGTCCTGCATCCTTTTTCAGGCTTCCTCCGCAGCAGGTGATGGATATTGGCACCCGCATGACTTTGTAGGTGAGTTGCCGCCTCCAGGCCAGGATGGATGCGAGGATGCTGACGAAACAGACGCCTCCAGGCCAAGATGGATGCGAAAATAATGAAAAGACAAACACTTGACTTGGAAGTGGCATCAACCTGTCCAAGAGTAGAGGAGACGTCTGCGTCATGGCGAAAATTCTGGCCATCGCCAACCAAAAGGGAGGGGTCGGCAAGACCTCCACGGCGGTCAATCTGGGGGCTGCCTTTGCCGACAGTGGTCGCAAGGTGTTGCTTGTCGATCTGGATCCCCAGGGGAATGCCACCACGGCTTTCGGCATTGACAATCGCGAGGGACGCAATTCGATCTACCACGTCCTGATCGGTTCCTGCAGCATGACCGAGGCCGTGACCGTACCTTTTCCGCCCTATCCGCATATTATTCCGGCCACGCCGGACCTGAGCGGCGCCGAGGTGGAACTGGTCAGCGCCATTGGCCGCGAATATCGTTTGCAGGAGGGGTTGAGTGCCCTTGACGACTATGATCTGGTTTTGATCGATTGCCCGCCCTCTCTGGGGCTGTTGACGGTCAATGCCCTGGTCATGGCCGACACCATCCTGATTCCCATGCCCTGTGAATTTTTGCCCATGGTCGGCTTGAATCAACTGCTCCAGATCATCGAGATTGTCAGGCGGCGTCTCAATCCCAAACTGACTGTCGAGGGGATCCTTTTCACCATGTACGACGGTCGCTCCAACCTCACCCGCCAGGTGGCGGACGAAGTGCGGAAATTTTTTCCCGACAAGGTTTTCCGGACCATGATTCCCCGAAATGTGCGTATCGGAGAGTCGCAGAGTCATGGCAAGCCGGCTGTCTGGTTCGATCGGCAGGCCAAAGGGTCTCTCGCCTACACCGAACTGGCCGAGGAGCTCTCCGTGGCCATGTTTCCTCAATAATCATGATGACGATGAAGGGTGGTTGGCTATCATGGCAAAATCCAAGTGGATCATCGAGGTAGACGAAAAGAATTTCGCGGCTTTGATATTGGAGGGTTCCCACGATACGCCGGTACTCGCCGATTTCTGGGCGCCGTGGTGTGGACCGTGCCGGACTTTGGGCCCCCTTCTGGAAAAACTCGCCAATGAGATGAATGGCCGCTTCATCCTGGCCAAGATCAACTCCGATCAGAGTCCGCGTTTGGGCAAGGAGTATGGCATTCAGGGGATTCCGGCGGTCCTGCTTTTCATCGAGGGGCAGGTGGTGGACCGCTTCACGGGTGCTCTGCCCGAGTCGGCGGTACGCAAATTTTTTGATAAATCGCTCCCTTCACCGGCGGAAAAGATGGCCGCTCAGGGCATCCAGCTGGCTCGCCGAGGTGATGTCAAGGGGGCTCAAGCGCTGTTCCAGGCCGCTCTGGAGAAGGATCCCCGCCATACCAATGCCATTCTCGGGTTGGCCCAGGTTCTCATGGCTGTTGGCAAGAGCGAGGAGGCTCGTGCTGTTTTGGCCAACCTGACCCCCCAGGATGCCGAGCGTCCCGAGGCGAAAACCATTCTGGCCCGCCTTGTTTTCCAGGACGATGGCACCGATGTCGGCCAACTCCAAAAAAAGGTTCAAACCAATCCAGGTGACTTGTCCGCTCGTCTCGATCTGGGGCGCGCCCTGATTGCCCGGCAGCAGGTCGAATCCGGCATGGACCAGTTTCTGGAGGTGATCAGGCAGGATCGTGCCTTCCAGGATGAGGCTGGACGCAAGGCTCTGCTTCAGGCCTTTGACATGCTGGGGGTTTCTCACCCTCTGGTGCGTGCCTATCGCTCCAAGCTTTCGACGATCCTGTTTTCCTGAAGGGGATCGAAAAAAAGCCTCATCTCCGCCGCTTATTCTGCCGATGAATCAAGCAAGTCACGGGTACGGGCTGGCTCTGTAAAACTGATCAGCCTACCTCCGCCAAGGATGGTATTCGGGTTGTTGACCGAAATAGAGTGCAGGAGGTTACGAACATGGAAATCACCAATCTGCAAGGCACGCTTGCCCTGCAACACAATCAGGCGAACGTGAACAATCCCGAGGGAGAGCCAACGGAGGTTCGTACCACCGAAACCGGACGCTCTGCCTGGAAAGAGTCGGCGCTGACCCTCTCCGTCCGTGATGGCAAGGCCGCCGCTGAAAGTTCTCCTCAACTTCCCCCGCCTTTGCGCGATGCTCAAGGGAGTTCGGGGAAGGCCCCAGGAGAGAAATCGCTCCCGCCCCCTTTGAACGATGGCCGCCGGGTTGCCGGGGGTCGGTACGCTACGGCCAAACCGTTGCGGGGTGGTGTTCTTCGCCCGGTCAACGGCGCAGTGGACTCCCAGGATGCTTCCCGGGGAGCGTCGACGACTGATGCCCGGGTCGATAGTCAAGCGAAGTCGGAGCCAGTGATGCGGGCCATCAAGGAGAAGGTGAATAATCTCTTCAAGGTCTACCCGAATGGCGGCACCGAGCGACATGCGGAGAAGGTTCCCTCTCATGCCAAATCGACCCCCAGGATGGTTTTGGGTGCCGGAACGCACAAGCCCGCCGTTTCGGTGGACATGTATGCTTGATCGTACTCCCTGGTGAGCACGATTTTAGCCATGACTCGAAAATTTCAGTCAACTTCTGACAGCAACGATCCGATAAGACTCTTAAGGCACGGGTATGGGCTGGCCCTGTAAAAATGAACAGCCTACCTCCAGCCAGGGATGGGAATTCGGGTTGTACCCGATTCGACAGCAGGGGGTTATGAGTTATGGAAATCACCAGCAGCACACAAATCGGCGCCACCTCTCAGATGGAGCAAACCGCCAAATCGCAGGGAGCGGTTGGCAACCAAACGGACCAGAAACAGACCGCTGTGAGCGCCGATCGTCAGGGATCCTCCTACCCGGTGCAGAAAGATACGGTCGATTTCGCCAAGGCGCCTCCGGCGCCCGTGGACAAAGGAGCCAAGGTCGAAGGAGAGAAAACACCGCCGCCGCCGCCCTTGAAGGGTGGTCAGAAGGGCCCCGGGCAGAAGGTTGATTCTGCCAAGGTGGTGGGGGATGGTGTCCTGCGCCCCTGGAGCGAGGCCTCCGCCAATCAGATCCAGATTCCGGGTGTCGCCTCGGGCAAAGAGGGCAAGACCCAGGTGGAGATCCAGACAACGTCGGAGCCGGTCGCCAAGGCGATCAGGGAAAAGGTGAATAACCTCTTCAAGGTCTACCCCAATGGTGGACAGAGTCACAAGGAGAAGGTGGAGGTGCCTTTCACCAAGTCGTCCAATGCTTCTGCGGTTGCGGCGTCGGTCAGGAAACAGGCCACCAGCGTGGATGCGTATGCCTGAGAGTACTCTTCACAAGAGCAGGTGAGGACCTCCCCGTTGAGGGTGTTGTCCAGCAAAAAAGCCGGAACCAAAGAGGGTTCCGGCTTTTTTTGTAACTGCCCAGGTACCCCCCAAGAAAGGCCTGGACATGAAAGCCTTTGTCAGGGCTTCGCCCCGAACCC
>JADGCJ010000197.1 GCA_015229045.1 Magnetococcales bacterium | reverse complement strand
AGGTCCCCGAATCACTATTCATGGTCCTCGAAAATCTCAAATGCGATTGCCCTGCAAAGAAACACTCCCATGAGCGGTACACCCAAATATTCCAAAGCCCAGTTGAACGAGGCGCGCCAACGTGCGTTGGAGGCGGATCGTCGCCGTCGCGCCAGGGAAGAGGAACAAAAACGCCAGATGATCGAACGGCAGGAACAACAGCATCGCCTGGAAGCGGGGCCAAAACGCCTGGCGACCCGGGCCGAACAGGCCGTTGCCATCCTGGCCGCCTGGCACGTCGCTTTGCAGCAAGACCCCGTGCTGATGCGCTGGGTGCCTCAACAGGTGCTGGAGCTGGAACGCCTGCCCCGGGAAGCCGAACAGGCCTTGCTCGATCGACGCTTCAATCTTCCCCCCCCCCTCCTGGAACAGGCGCGGCAGGAAGAACAAAGGCTCGTTGCCCTGGCCAACGCCGCACAGCTCAAGGCCGAGCAGCGCGACGCAATCGCCCACAGCATGCTGGCAACCCTCCAGGCCATGGGTTTTGTCACCTCCGAACCCGGAGAGGAACACCCGGGGCATCCGGCCACCGCCCTGGTCCTGAAAGCGGAAAAGGCTTCCGGGCATGGCGTGTCGATCAGCGTTCCGCTGGAAGGGGATGTCTGGTACGAGATGCAGGGCTATCCCTGCGGCAGCGAACGAGAGGTGACGGGAGAGACATCGGCTGTCTGCGACGCGGCAGAGATGGTCTTGAACGAAATGCGGGAACGTCTGGCGACGACATGCGGTGTCGAAGTCGACGAAATCCAATGGGAAGGGAAAAATTCCCGGCGCAGCGGGTACCACAGGCAGGGCCTGCCTGTTGCGCATCCAGTCACCGGCACCAGGGATCGCTCATGAATGGTTTCAGCTCGCGCTGGATCGGGGAGTTCGAGCGTCTGCTGCTGCGGCGCAAACATATCCTGCTGTATGGCAATCTCCACGATCAGTTTTTGTGGCGAGGACACTACATCTCTCTGTTTGACTCTGTGCGCACCTCCCTTCAGGAGATGGGTTTCAACCTGATTGTCCACTACGACCTGATGGATGGTCTCTCCTTCACTGGCCAGGATACCTCTCCGCAAAGCGCCCCTTCCCGGCCAGGGGAGTCATCCCCGCCCCCTCTGCCCGACGCATTGCCGGAGCGGTTTGCCGAGTTGGTCCGACGGGGTGTCGCAGCACGACGGACGGATGGTGTGGTCAGGGGTGGTGTCACGCGACCCCCTGCCGCCATCCATTCCGGGGAGGCACCACCCCTGGCACCCCCCCCCCGCAATCTTCCCAGTGTGGCCGGTGGTGCGGCAAGGCCATGTCGGAGGGCACCCGAGGAGGTTCTGGCCGAATTGCGCATCGCGCTGGCCCAGAACGATCTTTCCCTGGCAGCGATCCTCGATCTGGGTGACATGCTCACCAGCAACGCGACCCATTTTGGCGCCGAGGAGCGTCACCTGCTGATGTTGATGAAAAAATGTACCCTGGAGGCTGCCGTCATTCGCGAGGGGGTGCTGCAAGGGTACGCCAATACCCTGGTCATTCAGGCCAGCGACCTGAAACGGGTGCCTGAATGGTTTTATCGGGACAATCCCCATGTGGCCATCGTGCAGGTGGGGCGCCCCGACAAGGATGAACGCCGCCTGTTTGCCTTGCACCATATTCGCTCCGGCAGCGGGAGTCGGGGATTTTTTGGTGGTGACACCATCCGGACCGACAAGGCGGACCCCCGACAGTCGTCCGAGCTGGAGCTGCTCGCCGACGAGTTTGCCGACCTGACCGCTGGCATGCAGACCATCGATTTGCAAGCCTTGCGTTTCTCGTCGTGGCAAAACAGGCTTGCCCTGCGCTCCGGCCAGGTGGCCCGGCTGGTGGATCATTTTAAGTTCGGTCTGCGCGAGGATCCCTGGGAAAAACTCGGCGCCGAGAAGATTCGCCAGGCCCAGGCAACGCTTGCGCGTCGGGTGGTGGGCCAACCCAGGGCGGTGGAGATGGTCACCCATCTGCTGACGACGGCGCGTATCGGCCTGAGAATGAGCGGCAGCACGGGCAGTACCCAGCCCAAGGGGGTGTTTTTTTTCGTCGGGCCGACCGGGGTTGGCAAGACGGAGCTGGCCAAGGCGGTGACCGAGTTGGTTTTCGGCGACGAACGGGCCTTCGCCCGCTTTGACATGAGCGAATACAAGGAGGAACATGCCGCCGAAAAGTTGGCCGGCGCCCCGCCCGGCTTTGTCGGCTACGAGGAGGGGGGGCAGTTGACCAACCGGGTCATGGCCCATCCCCACTCCATTTTGTTGTTCGACGAGATCGAAAAGGCCCATCCCAAGGTGTTGGATAAATTTTTGCAGATCCTCGAAGATGGCCGCCTGACCGACGGCAGGGGGCAGACGGCCCATTTTCACCAGACGGCCATCATCTTCACCAGCAACATTGGTGCGTCGGATCTGAGCGATCCCCAGACCGGGCAGGTGGTGCGTCCGGGGATCATGGATCGGGTCCGGCAGGCCGGAACGGCGGATGCCTTCAGCTACGACCAGGTGGAGAGCCACTTTCGCCAGGAGGTGGCCTGGTACCTGACGAGTCGCATCGGTCGCGTCGAGCTGCTGAATCGTCTGGGAGACAATATTGTCGTCTTCGATCTGCTGCGTCCCGAGTATATCGAACGCATCGGACGCAAATTTGTCGACCACTTGACACGTTCGGCGCTGGAAAAGTATCAATTGACCCTGGAGATGGGGGAGAATCTCTACGCCGTACTGGGCGCGGAGATGGCCAGGGGCGAGCATGCGTTGTTTGGCGGGCGGCGCATCAAAAGCATCCTGGAGACGTTGCTGGAACGTCCGTTCAACAGGTATCTCTTTGAAACGTTCCAGGATACCGGGCAGCTCTCCGGCGTGACGTTGAGAATTGACCTGAATGATCAAAGGGAACTCAAGGTGCAACGTGTTTGAGCTGGAGTTGCAGTGGGATCGCCCGGCCCGCGTCGCTGGCGGAGGGGAGGAGGAGCATGTGTTGCGCCTGCGTCTGCGCCCCCGGGCTGATTGCGACACGCCCAGGCTCCCCTTGCATCTGGCCCTGGCTTTGGATACCAGCGGCTCCATGGCCGGGGAGAAGCTCGTTCGCGCCCGGGAGGCGTGTCTGGCCCTCCTGGAGTTGTTGCGGCCCGGCGACCGTTTTTCCCTGGCGACCTTTGCCGATACGGTACAGCCGCTCTTTCAAGGTCTGACCAGGGAGTCGGCGGCCCTGGAGCGGGCACGGGTCGCCATCGGGGGTATCGAGGCGGCGGGTGTGACGCGGACCGATCTGGCCCTGGCATGGCTCTCTACCGTGCTGCCGGAGGAGGCCGGGCGCACGAGTCGGGGCGTTTTGCTGACCGATGGCTGGGTCACCGATCCGCAGGGACATCTCCTTGCCGATACCCGCACCCTGGAGCAACAGGCCCACGCCCTGAGTCGCCGGGGCATCACCCTGGATGCTCTCGGTCTGGGCAACGCCGAGGAGTTCAATACCCCCTTCCTGCTGAGTCTGTGCGACCCTGGCCTGGGGCGTTTTTTGTTTGCTCCCCGGCCGGGCGACCTCCGCAGCCAGCTGGTCGGGCGTTTGGGCATCGCCCAGAGCATGGCGGCCCAGTCGGTGCAGCTTTTTTGCACACCGGCCCGCCCTGGTGTGCAGGTGGCGGGTTGTTGTCGTTTTCGTCCTGACTATGCGGTTTTGCAACTCCCTGTGCAGTTTGGTGCACCGATCAGTCTGGGTACCCTGCGCGCCGATACGCCGACCGATATCCTGCTTTCCGTCATGACACCTCCCCTGGGTATGGGCGGCGTTGTCGGTGCCCATGACCTCCTGGAGGTGGCCGTCGTGGTGGGGGAGCAGCGTGCCCAGGCGATGGTCTCCCTGCGTTGGACCTTGAGTTATATCGAGGCCCAGGCAGCCAATCAGGATGTCGTCCAGGACCGTACCCTCTGGGAGATCAACCTTCACGCCACCGATGTGCAGAAATGCACAGACCCCAACCGGACGGGAGAACTTTTGGAGCGCATCGCCGCCAAGGCCGGGCGCATGGGTCGCCCGGACCTCGCCGACGTCGCCACGCAGCAATGGGTGGACCTCAAGAAAACCGGGCGGCTGGATCGCAACAAAAGCACCGGCCTGCTTGTTGCCACACGGCATACGGAGGGTCCGTGATGAGCGATACCTTCGACCTGGATCTGATTCCCGGGCTGGGACAGCAGAATCAGTTGACGCCCCGGAACAGTTGCCTGCGCATCCTGAATGGACCCAGGGCCGGCCTGGAACTGGCCCTGGATGACGTGCGGATGGTCATCGGGCGCAACGACCCTCCCCAGGTGACCGTGCCGATCGATCTGACCGCATGCGAACTGGGAGAGGAACCCATGATCTCCAGGCGTCACGCCGAGGTGCACTGGATCCAGGGCAGAATCTACCTGGTGGATCTGGGCAGCCGCAATGGCACCAGGATCAATGGACATCCCGTGATCCTCCAGGAGGATGCCAAGATATCCATGCCGGTCGAACTGCACCTGGAAGACTGCATCACGCTGGCCGATCTTGAACTCCGGTTGGTGCGTCGTGACGGATAGGGTGTTCATCGAGGCCTGGGGTTATTCGGTCATCGGTTCCCGGGCTGCGAACGAGGACTCTTTTCTCGCCGCACCGTTTGTGGATGGTGAACACTGGTTGCTGCTGGTGGTGGATGGCATGGGTGGATATCAGGGGGGGCAGGAGGCTGCCCGCCGGACCGTCACGACCTTCGAAATCCTGCTGGGTCAAACTGTGCCCACCGCGAGACGGGACCGATATGCCTGGCTCCTGGAAGCATTCCATGCTGCCCGGGAACATATCCGACTGGGTGCAAGCAGGGAGTTGTCCTGGTGCAATATGGGGGTGACGCTGGTGGCGGCGGTTGTGAATGCCACGGAGTGCCTGCATCTGCACGCCGGGGATTGCCGCCTGTATCATGTGCGTGAGGGCCTGTGTTCTTATGTCACCAGGGATCACTCGGTGGTTGACCTGTTGCTGGAGATGGGGCATATCACCGAAGAGGCGGTGGCCACACACCCCATGCGCTCCATGGTCAGCTCCTGTCTGGGGGCCAGTCCCCGGTCCAACCTGTGTGTCGATCCCAAGTGGCAGGATACCGGCGACGTACAACCCGCCTTTCTGGCCTTGCAACCGCATGATGTGCTTCTTTTGTGCAGCGATGGCTTTCATCGTCTTGACCGGGGTGAGGAGTTGACGCGTTTCTTGAAAAAACAGAACCAGGTTTGGGCCGAGCTGGTGCCGCGCTGGGTCGAACAGAGGGTCGCCGAGGGTGGTGACGATAACGCCACGCTGGTCCTGGCTCGGGTGGGGAGTGGGACGAAGCCTCCGTAGAATTTTTGCCGTGGGCAAGGGCCTGTCGACGGGGTCCAGGGGGCTGGCTCCCTGGCAGGTCCAGGACGGAGTCCTGGTAATGGTATGGTCCGCCCCGCTCCTAAACGGCATCAGATGTGCCAC
>JADGCJ010000196.1 GCA_015229045.1 Magnetococcales bacterium | reverse complement strand
CCCATTGGGGGATGAATCCCCCAAACCCCCTCTTTTTTTCAATTTGTTTTTTTTCTTCTTTTATTTCAACAACGTATTGATGTACTTGAACAGATGAACCGGCCTGACTGGCTCCCGATTGCAGACGATCTGCACATCCAGGGCTGCGGCGGCGCTGCCCAGAAACAGGGCCAACTCCGGATTCAATCCCCCACCGATGGCCAAGCCTGCCAGAGAGAGAAAAGCGTCTCCGGCACCAATGTTGTCCACCACGCGGGTGGAGAGGGCCGGAACACGATGGGTGGTCGAGGTTTCCATATCCAGCATCAGGGCACCGACTGCGCCCATGGTGATGGCGATCTGGTTGGCCTTGACACGTTGGGCGATCTGCAGCGTCACCTGTTCCAGGGGATGGTGGCGATTGTGCGCAGCCTGGCGCACTTCGGGTTCGTTGAGGGAGACAAAATCGGCGCGTGGATAGCGGGTAATGGCATGGTACCCCCGGCTGCCACTGTTGATCTGGGTATTGACCGCCAGAAAACGCGCTTCGGAACAGAGCGCCTCGACCATGGCCAGCGAGATGAAACCATTGCCATAGTCGGGAACGATGACCACATCGTAGTCACGGGCATGATTTTGAATCCACGCGAGAATCTTTTCCTCAACCGTGGGCGTCAGGGGATTCGGATCGTAGAAATAGACCTCGAACAGCTTGCGGGCGTCGGCATCGACGAAGCGCCGTTTGACCAGGGTCTGGGACTGCTCATAGTAGAAGAAGGCAGGCTGGACACGTTCTTCGAGACGGGAACGGATGAAAGGCTCGTGATGATCGTTGCGGCCAAGTCCGGTCAACAGGGTCACCTGGGCGGCGTAGCCAGCCAGATGGTTGGCAATGGCCAGGGAACCACCGGCAAATTGTTCCATGGCATCAAAGCGTACCGACAACACCTCCTGGCTCTTGCCGGTGATGCCCATGGGGGTGGAGTAGCAATACTCATCGACGATGGCCTCGCCGACCACGAGGACTTTCAGTTTGCCCAGGGAGAGAATCTTGTCGATCACCACCCCGGCCTGGTGCCGGGAACGGAATTTTTGCAAAAACTCCTTGGTCGAAGGAGGAAAAAGATCAAAATGTTCATTGAGCAGGCTGGTGGAGCTGAAGACGATTTCGTTGGTGTAAAAGATGCGACCGCCATGAGCCTCCACGGCCTTTTGTTCAATGACAATGTTGCCGGTGATATCGTTCTGGGCTGCCTGGTAGTCCTGTCCTTTGACATAGACATGGGGCCGAACCTGATCGATCACCGGCACGGCGGTGACGTCATGATTGATGGCCACATAGCTGACGCACTCCAGGGAGGCCAGATTTTCCGCACGCAGATCATGATGGAAGACCGGCCGTCCCGGACCTTTGTTCACGAAGGGGTCGGCGGTGATGGTCACCAGGAGGCAATCCCCCTCCTGACTGGCGCGCCGCAGGTGACGAATGTGCCCGGGATGCAACAGATCGAAGGTACCGTGACACAAAACCACGGTGCGTCCCTGTTCCTTCAATTCGGCAGACTTCCGGGCCAGATCGCTCAGGGAGAGAATTTTATTGTCGATGGCCATGGTGTTCTCTTTTGCGTGGTCGAGGAGTGATGCTTCCCGACGGGTGTGTGCCTCAATGACGGGAAAGATCACGCAAGAATCAGGCCGTCGTGCCATGGTATCGACGGCTTTGAATCGGGGGGGGGGAGGACTGATCGGGGAGGAAGGGGTGCGGCTTTACTCTATGTTCTGGTACGCAGGGAGCCGGTCAACTCTCCGACATGTTGAATCTTTTGTTGGGCCAGATAAGAACGGATTCCCTGGTTGATGGTCTCGGCAACCAGGGGTTGGCGAAAAAGGACCGTGCCCAGGCCGATGGCGGTCGCCCCGGCGATGAGAAAGTCGAGGGCATCGTCGGCGGTGACGATGCCGCCCTGGCCGATGATCGGGCAGCGATGCGGTGCGACCTCCTGGTAGACCTCCCACACCTTGAGCAGGGCGACGGGTTTGATCGCGGCACCGGACAACCCCCCGCTGATGTTGGCCAGGACCGGACGACGTGTAGAGCGATCGATGGCCATGCCGGTCAGGGTGTTGATGGCGGCCAGGGCATCGGTACCGGCTTCCAGGGCGGCACGGGCGATGGTGCGTATCCGGGTGACGTTCGGCGAGAGCTTGGTGATGAGCGGCTTGCGGGTCATCCGGCGCACGGCGGCCACCACCTGCCCCGCCATGCGCGGATCGGAACCAAAAGCCATCCCCCCCTCTTTGACATTGGGGCAGGAGATGTTGATCTCCAGGGCGGAGACCGGGCTGTCATCGAAGAGACGCGCCACCTCGGCATACTCGTCGCAGGTGGCGCCGGCAATATTGGCGATCAGGTGGAGGTTCCGGCAGTCGCTGCGCTCCTGAAACCGGGCCAGCAGCTGGGGCAGAATAACGCCGGTAACGTGACGCGCCCCCGGGTTTTGCAGGCCGATGGCGTTAAGGAGGCCACTGGAGGTCTCCGCCAGGCGATGGGGTGGATTGCCGCGACGCGCTTCCAGGGTGGTGCCCTTGAGACAAATGGCGCCAATCTGGTTGAAATCAAAGCCTTCCAGGTTCAAAAGATCCTCGCCGAAGCCCACGCATCCCGACAGCAGAACGACGGGAGTGGCCAGGGTGAGACCGGCGAAGTCAATGCTCAGATTGGGGTCTGGTTGTGACATGTCCATTCAAGCTCTACCCCTCCTGCCACTCAGGGAAGGCAATCCTTTCCGCTGCCAGCAGGCGGGTCAGTTCGGCGACGATCTCCAGCAGCCGTTCCCGGCTTTTGGCCTCCACCCGTGCCACCAGGGCCGGCTGGGTATTGGAGACCCGCAGCAGCCACCAGGCACCATCGGGCAGACGCACCCGTACACCATCGACGGTGGTCAGGTCACTGCCGATGGCCTGCTGACCGGCCAGAATGCGCTCGATCACCTGGAATTTACTCTCGTCCGGGCAATCGATGCGCAGCTCCGGAGTGGCGTAGAGTCTGGGCAGATCGGCCAGACGCCCCGCCAGGGTCAGGGGGGTGGCGGCGAGCAGTTCGATCAGGCGCACGGCAGCATAGGCGGCATCGTCAAAGCCGTACCAGCGGTCGGCGAAGAAGAGGTGACCGCTCATTTCGCCGCTCAAAGGGGCGCCGGTTTCGCGCATTTTGGCCTTGATCACCGAGTGGCCGGTTTTCCACATGAGGGGCTTGCCACCGGCGGCAGCCACGGCATCGAAGAGCAGCTGCGAACATTTGACATCACCGATCACCGTGGCGCCAGGGCGTTCCAGCAGCAGTTGCCGGGCGAAAAGGATCATCAGGCGATCACCCCAGACGATGGCACCGGACTCATCCAGGGCACCCAGGCGATCACCATCACCATCGAAGGCGACACCCAGTTCCGCGCCGGTCTCCTGCATGCGTTGGCGCAGATGGCGCAGATTTTCCGGCAGGGTGGGGTCGGGGTGGTGGTGGGGAAAGTTGCCGTCCACCTCGGCGAACAGGACTTCGCCGGTGATGCCGGGCAGACGCTGCAACAGGGCAGGCATCACGACACCGGCGGCACCATTGCCGCAATCCATGATCACTTTCATGGGGCGACCGGGACGAAAATCTGCCGTCATGCGCGCCACATAGGCGTCAAGAATCGATGCGGTGCGCAGCGATCCCCCTGCCACCTCGGGAGCGCCGCCGCTCTCCAGCCGATGGCGCAGCGCCTGGATATCAGGGCCATAAAGGGGCCTGCCCATGCGCAGCATCTTGAGGCCGTTGTGATTTTTGGGATTGTGGCTGCCGGTGACCATGATGCCGGCGTCGGTCTGCAAATGGTGCGTGGCAAAATAGAGGCCGGGACTGGTGACCAGACCCACATCGATGACGGCCATGCCACCGGATGCCAGGCCTGTGGCCAGTGCCCTCGCCAGTTCCGGCGAGGAGAGTCGCCCGTCGCGACCCAGAGCGACGGTCAGAGGAACGGCCGGAGGATCGGTTTGGGTACTGCTGGCCTCTCTGGCCAGGGCGGCAAAGACCCGACCCAGCTCGATCATCACCTCCGGAGTCAGATCGCGACCTGCCACGCCGCGTATGTCGTATTCGCGAAAAATATGCGGATTGACCATGACCATCACCGTCCAACGCCAAAGTAACGAAAGCCGCTGCGACGCATGCTCTCCGGCTCGTAAATGTTGCGAAAATCGCAAAAGACATGACTGCCGTCAGCCCGGGGACGCATGGCCGTCCGGATGCGCACCAGATCCAGGTTGCGGAATTGATTCCATTCGGTCAGGATGAGGATGGCGTCAGCTTGTTGACAGGCTTCGTAGACGCCGTTGGTGTAGTCGATGGCAGGCAGATATTTGCGCGCTGCCTGCATCCCCTCCGGATCGTAGGCGCGAATATGGGCGCCAGCGCGTTGCAAGGCTGGCAGGATGGTCAGGGAGGGGGCATCGCGCATATCGTCGGTATTGGGTTTGAAGGTCAGGCCCAGCACGGCGATGATTTTGTCGCGCACGTCGCCATCCAGGGCGGCGGTGACCTTTCTGGTCATGCGCTCCTTCTGGTGCAGATTGGCGGCGATGACGGTCTCGACGATGGTGATGGGTTCGTCGTGGCGCCTGGCTGTTGCGGCAAGGGCCTGGGTATCCTTGGGAAAACAGGAGCCGCCAAAGCCAGGCCCGGGATGCAGAAACTTTCTGCCGATCCGCTGATCCAGCCCCATGCCGCGAGCCACGTCGTGGACATCGGCGCCCACCTTTTCGCACAGATTGGCCATCTGATTGATAAACATGATCTTGGTGGCCAAAAAGGCATTGGCGGCATATTTGGTCAACTCCGCCGTGGCAATATTGGTGATCAGGATGGGGGTCTCGATCAGATAGAGGGGGCGATACAACTCCTTGAGGATGGCAATGGCGCGCGGGTCACTGGCGCCGATCACCACCCGGTTGGGGCGCATGAAATCCTCGATGGCCGACCCTTCACGCAAAAATTCCGGATTGGAGGCCACGGCAAAATCGGCGCGGGGATTCTCTTCGCGCATGATTTTTTCCACCTCCATGCCGGTGCCGACCGGAACGGTCGATTTGGTCACGACGACGGAAAAGTGGTCCAGATGGCGGGCTACGTCGCGGGCTGCCGCGTAGACGTAGCCGAGGTCTGCCGCGCCATCGCTGCCTCGTTCGGGGGTGCCGACGGCGATGAAGATGCACTCGCTCCGACGGATGGCGGCGGGGAGATCGGTGGTGAAATGGAGCCGTCCGGCCCGCATGTTGCGCTCCACGAGTCGATCCAGACCGGGTTCGTAGATCGGGATGTGACCTTGTTGGAGCCTGGCAATTTTTTCCGCATCGGTGTCCAGGCAGGTGACATCGACGCCAAATTCGGAGAAGCAGGCCCCGGAGACCAGGCCGACATATCCGGCACCGATCATGGTGATACGCATATCGGATCGAATTCCCTGTCAAAAGAGTGGTAACTGTTCAGCACCCGGCAACGAGTCGGGGTCCAGGGGGCTGGCGACCGGACAGGTCCAGGACAGAGTCCTGGTGG
>JADGCJ010000195.1 GCA_015229045.1 Magnetococcales bacterium | reverse complement strand
GTCGCTCCAGATGGGTCCAGGATCGCACCAGACGGGATTGCTGGTAGAGCAGAAGCGCCAGCTCCACCTGCAGGCGTCCCTCCCGGGTTCGGGCCCGGGCGGCGAAAATCTCCAGAATCAACCCGGTGCGGTCCACCACCTTGACCTTCAGCGCCCGTTCCAGATTGCGCTGCTGTACCGGACTCAAGCCCGTATTGAAGACCAGAACGTCGATCCCCTCCGCTTCCATCTGCTCCCGCAGGGAGGCCACCGTGCCTTGTCCCAGATAGGTGCCGGGATGGACCCGGGAAACCGGGCTGATCCGCGAAGAGACCACCTCCAGCCCGGTGCCCGACGCCAGATGCATCAGTTCGTCCAGCAGACCTTCGGCCCTCTCCCGGGACAATCGCCTCTCCTGCGGTTGCAGCAGAAAGGCCCTCTCGGGTTGCGGTTTCGTATCGTGCATACTCTCCGGATGTCCCTTATACCGCCCGCGACGTTCCCGGGGCGCTTCCACCCGGCGAAGGGGGCATATCCCCACGCAACTCTTCTCCGGTATGGACCATACGCGAAGGCATCACCGTGGATACCGCATGCTTGAAAACCAGCTGCGTTACGCTGTTTTTCAGCATAAGACAATAGTTATCAAACGAGGTGATCACCCCCTGCAATTTGATGCCGTTGACCAGAAAAACCGTTACCGGTACCTTTTCCCGTCGCAAGGCATTCAGGAACGGATCCTGAACATTGTGATTCGCTGGTTGAATAGCCATGTTGATCCCCCTAACCTGCCAGTGTTCAGTTCAATAAAACGTTTTCAATCTGTCTATTCAACCATATCTTGAAGAAAATGGTTGATTCGGGAAATACTGGAATCCAGGGCCTGTTCCCCCCCCACGATCCGGAACAGGTTGGCCTGACCTCGCAACCAGGTCCATTGGCGTTTGGCGTAGTGTCGGGAAGCCTTTTTGGCCTCCTCGACACATTCCGTCAAGGATCTCGTCCCATCCAGATACCCGAATAACTGACGATACCCTACTGCCTTCATGGCAGGCAACTCCCGATGATAACCAAGACGCAACAAGCTGGCCGCCTCTTCCAGCAGACCTTGCTCCATCATCCCCTCGAAACGGTGGTTGATGCGTTGATAAAGCGCCTGCCGCTCGCAGTCGAGGGCCAGTTTCAGCACTCTTCGACCAGGGGACTGTTGTTGGGCCTGCCACCAGGCCAGAGGGTGGCCGGTGGTGAGACGCACCGCCAGGGCCCGCAGAATGCGCTGCCCGTCCGCCGGGGTCAGTCGGGCCGCCCCTTCGGGGTCGCACTGCGCCAATCGGGCGTGCAGGCCGGGCCAGCCGAGCCTCTCCCCGTCGTGGCGCAGGTTTTCCAGGATGGCTTGATCCATGGGCGGTGTCGGGGCCAACCCCTCTTCCACCACCCGCAGATAGAGTCCGGTGCCCCCGACGAAGAGCGGGATGCGCCCTCGGGACTGACAATCCCGGATACATTTTTCCGCCGCCTGTTGATATCGTCCGGCGGAGAAGGGATCATCGGGGGTCACCACATCCAAAAGATGGTGGGGAACCTGTTGCCGGGTGTGGGCATCGGGTTTGGCGGTGCCGATATCCATGCCGATATAGAGTTGCATGGCGTCGGCATTGATGATTTCCAGGGGAAATTCCCGGGCCAGCGCCAGAGCCAACGCGGTTTTGCCGCTGGCGGTGGGACCGGTCAGAAAGATCAATCCGTCCGTTGGCGGATTCTGCTGAGAAAGGAAGGCATTCATGCTGCTGGAAAATCGCATTGCGTTGGTGACGGGAGCCGGTGCCGGCATCGGTCGGGCCGTGGCGCGGGCCTATGCCCGTGAAGGCGCCACCGTGCTATTGCTGGGGCGCACCCAAGCCAAGCTGGAAGAGACTTATGATCTCATCATTTCCGCCGGTGGGAGGGCCTCCCTGTTGCCCCTCGACCTGGAAAACGATTTGGGCAGAGTGCCGGAAGCGGCGTTGGAAATCAACCATCGCTTCGGCAGGCTGGATATTCTGGTCAACAATGCCGCCGTGCTGGGCACCATGGGGCCGCTCACCGCCACCGATCCGATGCAGTGGGAGCAGCTTTTCCGCGTCAATCTGACGGCGCCCTGGTTTTTGACCTGTGTCTTGCTGCCTCTTTTGCGCTTGAGTCCGAATGCTTCGGTGATCAACGTGGTATCGGGGGTGGCTTTCAAGGGTATGGCTTATTGGGGGCCTTACGGCGCTTCCAAGGCTGCGCTGGCCAACATTACCGAAAGTTTTTCCCAGGAATTGGAGAACACGGCGGTGCGCTTCAATACCGTCAATCCCGGTGTGGTGGCCACCCGCATGCGGGCGTTTGCCTTTCCCGGCGAGGATCCGGCCACGCTGCCCACTCCGGACGAAATCACCCCGGTTTTCCTCTATCTGGCTTCGGACCAGGCCAAAGAGGTACGCGGCCAACATCTGCAAGCCGGGGAATGGCGTGATTGGCGGGCGATGTGATTTTAAATATTTTGTCTTTCAGAAAGTAAAAAAAGAAAATGTTCTATCCGTCGACGTTTCTATATTCGGACAGGTTTTCCAAGAAAACCGCAATAAGATTTTGCATCTGGCTCGCAAGGCAATCAATATTGGCAGAAGATGCTGCCCATCCTCAAGAATAAAGAGGATAATCCATCAATAACGACCTCATTGACCTTCCGGTGCAAACATGGAACAGCGAATCAGCCTGCGTGAGGCCAATCAACACTTCTCCCGTTACATCAAAGCGGTCGAAGCTGGGGAGGAGATCATCATTACCCGGCGTGGAGCACCTATCGCCCGGTTGATGCCTTTACCCGGGGAACGGGTATTGAGCGAGGAACAGCAGTTGGCCCGCGAGCGCACGCGGGTGAGGATGCAACAGGGCTATGCTTTGGGTGGAAAACCGGTTTCCCGGGATGAACTCCATGAGCGATGATCGGTACACCCTGGATACCAATATCCTTGTTTACGCCTTGGATCGCGAAGCCGGCAGAAAACATGACATCGCCTCTACATTGTTGGATCAGGCGATTACCGCCAACTGTGTATTGACCCTTCAGTCTCTGGGGGAATTTTTCCGGGTGGCAACCGTCAAAGGAAAGATACCGATAGCCGATGCTGCCGACCAGGTGCGAGATTGGATGATTTTGTTTCAGGTGCAATCCGCCGGAACTTCCACCATCACCAAGGCCATGCGGGCAGTGCGTCATCATCACCTCTCCTTTTGGGATGCCATGTTGTGGGCCTGCGCCAAGGAAGCCGGTTGCGGGAAGGTGGTGAGCGAGGATTTCCAGCATGGACGGGAGGTGGAAGGAGTCAGATTTCACAACCCCTTTCTAACATGATTCTGGATTTGGCGATAAATAATAGAATCGGAAACAATAAAACGACATCAGACGGAATGGGTCTCTTTGTAAGCTCTGAGGATGGTGTTGATCTGCTCTTGGTAACCACACCCCTGGCCCTTGAACCATTCCAGAACATCGTCATCGATGTGAATGCCGCTCTGTTGCGGCAGTGGCTGCAACCCTTTGCGCCGCAACGCTTTGGCCATTCGTTCCGAAGAGATGGCCGGACTGTCCGACAGATCGATTTTTTCGTCCGAGAGAGCCGCGATGCGACGCCAATCGGATTCAGAACGCGGCGAAGTAGTCTTTTCGTTCATGTCGCATCACCTTTCGCTGCATTCCATTGTAACGCGATGGGATGATAAGAAAAGAGCCACGCGCAAAGCCTCTTCGAGATTTTCCTGAAAAATTCAGGCGGATCAATACTGAAAAGTCAAAAGACAGAACATTTCCCTTTTTTGATACTTAAAGGATAACATACTGAAAGTCAACGGATTCACCCCGCCGCCAGCACCTTCTTGAGCTGGGCAACCCCCTCCTCCAGGGTGGACTTCTCCCGCACCGCCTGACGCAAAAAGGCCCGCACCGGCTCGATCAGCTTGATGGCCCGGTCAATGCGCGGGTTGGAACCGGCAACATAAGCCCCGATGTTGATCATGTCTTCCGCTTTGTTGTAAACGGAAAGAACCTCCCGCACCTGACTGGCCAGACGCTTCTGATCCGGCGTGGCCAATTCGTCCATCAGACGGGAAACCGATCCCAAAATGTCGATGGGCGGATAGTGATCGATGGCCGCCAGATCCCGGGAGAGCATGATGTGCCCGTCCAGAATACCCCGGACCGCGTCAACGATGGGATCCTGCAAATCATCACCCTCCATCAACACCGTATACAACCCGGTGATGCTGCCCTCCCCGCGATCCCGCCCCGCCCGCTCCAGCAACTTGGGCAGCAGCATGAAGGTCGACGGCGGATAACCACGGCTGGTGGGCGGTTCACCCCGCGCCAGGCCCACCTCCCGCTGCGCCATGGCGAAACGGGTGATCGAGTCCATCATCAACAGCACATGACGCTCCCGGGCGCGGAAATACTCCGCAATCGCCGTGGCCAGAAACGCGGCGCGCAAACGCAACAGCGGCGGCTGATCCGACGTGGCCACCACCACCACGGAACGGGCCATGCCCTCCTCGCCCAACACCTCCTCCAGAAACTCCTTGACCTCACGACCCCGCTCGCCGATCAGCCCGATGACATTGACATCGGCCTTGGTGTACCGGGCCATCATGCCCAGCAACGTGCTTTTGCCCACACCGGAGCCGGCGAAAATGCCCAAACGCTGCCCCTGCCCCACGGTGAGCATGGTATTGACCGAACGCACCCCCAGATCGAGAGGGGTGTCGATGCGCCGCCGCAACATGGGGTTGATCGGCTCGGCGTACAACGGCCCCTGCTCCCGCACCTGCGGCGGAGCCAGATCGTCCAGCGGCTCCCCCAGCGGACCGATCACCCGGCCCAACAGCCCCTCCCCCACCAGAACCATCTCCTGACGACCCTGGGAGAGGATCAAACTGCCGGGATGAATACCCTTCAAGGTGCCCAGCGGCATCAGCAAAACCGCGTCGTTGCGAAAACCCACCACCTCCGCCAGAATCGGCTCGCCGTAATCCGGAACCACCTGACACATCTCGCCGATGGCCACCGGAGGACCGGAACTCTCGATCAACAGCCCCACCACCTGCTTGACCTTGCCCAGCAGACGATACTCCCGGCTGTTGCGCCCCGCCTCCAGATACCCCTTCCAGGGAATGGACCACGATTCCGCTGTCACCACCTCTTGCGCCAGGGCACTCACGACGGCTCCTCCTCTTCCAGCGGGGGCCACCGGCCTTCATCCGCGGCTTCCACGGCCCAGTCCCCCAACTCCGCGTCCAATCCGCTCAGCGTGGCCATGAAATCATCCAGCCCCGCCTCCCCTTCGACCGGCGCTGCCATCTCCTCCACCGCCTCCGCCCCCTGCTCCATCGCTTCCGCGATCTCCTCCCCGGCAAAAGCCTCGGGCGCGTCGGAGAACATCGACTCTTCCTGCAACACCGACTCTTCCTGCGGCGCGGTCAGCCAATCCTCCGCCATCGCCTCGTCTTCGACGGGCCCGTCCGCTGCGGAGAGGTCGCCACCCAGCTCCTCCAGATCCTCCAGTGTCGCTTCGGATTCCAGCAA
>JADGCJ010000194.1 GCA_015229045.1 Magnetococcales bacterium | reverse complement strand
AGGAAGGGCACAGCCCTTCCTGGACCATCCCAGTCTTTCAATAGTTTAAAAAAACCACGCACCCCGAACGTCAGAACCGAGAAAGGATCAACGGCCCGATGGGACGATGAAATAGAGTGCAGCATGGTCCGGTTTCATGACACCGGCCACCCGTTCCGCTTCAGGTCCGAAGCCCATGAACCAGTCGACCCGTCCGGGACCACGAATGGCCCCCCCCGTGTCCTGGTTGACAACCAGACGCTGGATCGGTTCCCAGGCGGCAATCTCTTCGCCTGTCTCCCGGGCGAATCGAGGCCAGCGGCTGACCAGCAGGGCCGGTGCCCCCTTGGGAAACTCCCGGTAATCCGTGGCAATGGAGTAACCCGGCGTCAGAGGAACCTGGATATTGCCGAACGGCCCCCCCTCCTGCTGGCGGAAAAAAACATAGGAGGGATTGACCTGCAACACCCGATCCACCTGTTCGGGGTGCTGTTCCAACCATTTTCGGATGGATTGCAAAGAGACATGTGCCTTGTCCAGCAAGCCCTCCTTGACCATGTAACCACCGATGGCCCTGTAGGGGCGACCGTTGGCGCCATCATAACCGACGCGAAGATGGGATCCATCCGGCAGCCGGATGCGTCCCGATCCCTGGATCTGGAGGAAAAACAGGGCAATCCGGTCGTGTACCCAAACCACTTCCAACCCCCGGCCAACCAGTTTGCCCTCCTGATCGATCTCGGTGCGATTGTAGTAGGGAAGCAGGCGTCCGCCCTCCACCCGGGCCACCACGCGGCGACCTTTCAGCTCTTCGAACCAGGCCCCCAAATCGGCTTCCAGGAGGTCGTCCGGACGGCGATAGAGGGGAAAAGGAAACTCTTCCGATCGTTGCAGGGCACCTTCCAGGAGCGGCTCGTAATAGCCAGTCACCAGGACATCCCCCTGGCCATCGCGACCCACCGAGGCAAAAACCTGATAATGGGCCTGCAAATGCCGGTAGAGGATCTCGACCTGGCCCTTTCTGGCCTGAGCAGCCAGATCCCGACAAGCACGCGCCATGGTCGCAGCCGACACGGAGACCGCCGACCCGAATCTGTATGGTTCGTTGGGAGACTGTTTCTCGTAGTACAGAGCGCTGTTGTCCAGCGCCGCGGCCCAGAGAGTCAAATCCCCGGAATTTTCCAGAAGCGGGCGCACCCTGGCCCAGGAAACCGGCAAGAGATTTCCTGCAGGCGCGCCCCCCTCCCCGCTGCGCTGGACGACAAAACGCACAACCAGGACAACCACAAGCATGGCTACCAGGAGAAAAGCGACCTGGAGCGGCTTGCTGCTGCGCCATTCGTGACGCTTCACGACGGCGTGGCAATCCCGGCGCCGGGCTGTTGAATGGCACTCAAGCGCCAGTTGGGATCGGGCGCACCCACCGGGCGCACAAAGGTCCAGTACTCTTCGACCCGGATAGGCGTGACAGGATCTCCCTCGATGACCTTGCCCTGGGTGTCGGTGATGTAATCCACCATGGAGACATCGAAGCGGACCGTGATGAAATCCTCCCCCGACTCCTGCCAAGCCTCGGTGATAGCAGAGCTTTCAAAGTTGATTTTCTCGATCACGTTGCGCCGTCCGGCGTTTTTGTCGTCCAGGGCCTGGCGCGCCACCAAGGCCCACATGCGATCGGTGACCAAAGGTCGCAACTGATCCACATTCCAGTCACGCCAGGCACCTTGCAGAAGCTCGAAAGCGACGCACGCTCCAGCCAGAAATTCATCCTCCCGGAAACGCGGATCCATGAGCGTGATCTGATGCAATCCGTGGGACAGTTCGGCTGCATGCTCCTCTTCGCTGGTCAACACCGGCCCGTCCGACCTGGAAAACGGCTTGATCGGCGCGGTTGTCCTGGATTGGGTTCCGGATTGGGAAAGATCGGGTTCGCTCTGAAAAAGGTGGAGGTCATCGCGGGTATCCACACCGACGGACGTACCACTCTTCCCGGATGCAAACGCCGCCGGCAAGGCCTTCTCCGGACGCGGCAGGGAGAATGGGGGAGATCCCATCTTGCGCAGGGTCGGACGTCCGCCGCCTGCTGCCTGCCAGTTGCGCCAGACACGGTAGAGCAGGTAGGCCACGCCACCCAATAGAAGCAGTTCTATGAAGCCGAAACCGCCTCCGCCTCCGCCACCCCCGTGACCACCAAACAACATGGAACCGAGCATGCCGCCCAGCATGAATCCACCAATCCCTCCCATGAGGGCGCCGCCAAACCCGGGGCGTGGCGGTGTGGGTGCGGCGGCTCCCGGCGCAGGCTGAGGACGGGGCGCTTCCTGGGCATGGCTCTGATTCTGACCCTGTTTTTGCGATATGGACTGTTGCGCCGGTGCTGTCGTTTGACGGGGTGCCGACTGGGTGCGCGATCCCCGCGATCCGGTCGAACTGCCGCCCCCTACGCGCGCATCGGCGGCATCGGGCCAAAAGACCAAAACGGCACCCGCCAGGACCAAACCTGACGCACCGATGGTCAACCACTTATTTTTTCTATACTTTTGCGAAGGCATTCTCTCCTCCTTGAAAGAGGTGGACTCAGTTTGCTCAACGGCTCCCGGGGGAAGAGTTCCCTCCGGACTCCCTCTTTTCCCGGGTATCGGGAAGAGGGACACTTTTGCTTGCCCGGGCGTACCAGAAA
Source organism: Magnetococcales bacterium (assembly GCA_015229045.1). The sequence goes on along the minus strand of JADGCJ010000194.1, from coordinate 2,923 downwards.
AGTTCGGCCACATGCAGCGCCCGGACTGAAGACCCGGCAGCCCTCAACCCGGCTTCCATGTGCAGCAGGCAGCCCGGATTGCCTGCCACGACCGCATCGGCACCGCTGGCCAGGATATCGGCCAGCTTTTCCTGGCGGATGGTCTGGCTGGTCTCCGGATGGCGCAGCAGGTAGTCCCCGCCCGCGCCGCAACAAGAACCGGGCCGTGGCAATTCGGCAATCGAGGTTTGCAGAACGTGCCACGCTTCCCGGGGCACAGTTACTGTACCCGATGTGTGCCGTATTTGGCAATGATCATGAAAAGCGACTCTTCCCAATCCCGGATCACCAAAAAGGGAGGGGGTCATTTTCCCCGAAGCAACGAGGAAGGCGCTCAACTCGGCCACTTTGGCGGTAAATTCGCGGGCCAGATCGCGATAGGCGGCATCCTCTTCCAGTGCCTGGGCATAGTTGCGAGCGGTCATGAAGCACAAGGTGCTGTCACACACTACGGCTGTCACTTCCCGATGCCGGGCAAAGGCATCCAGGGTGCGCCGAGCCTGTTGTAAAAAGCGTTTGCGATCACCACCTTCCAAGAATGGGGCACCGCAGCAACCAAAGCCTTGTGGCACTGTCACCCGATAGCCGAGAGATGCCAAAAGGTGTTGGGCGGAGAGAGCCAAGCCGGGATAAAAAATGCGTCCCATGCAGCTGCACAACAAAGCCACGGCTGGTCCACCTGCCAAAAAATCAACACCCCCCACTGCAGGTGGATCGCCCAGGGTGACCGGGATCATGTTCTCCAGGTCGCCGAGAAGCGGTACACGGCACCACCACGCTCGACGACGCAACCACCCCTGCAATCCGGAACGACGGTAATATTGCAACAACCGGGCAGCCCAGTTCGACAAGCGATGGCTGACCGTCAAACGATGAAACAGGCGACTTGTCCAGGGGGGGAGCTTATGGGGTCCGGCCTCCCGGGCGAGAAGGATCAGGCGGGCAGGAAGGACTCCGGCCGGACAGGCCGTATGACACGCCCGGCACAGCAAACAGTGATCCAGGGCAGCCAAAGCGGTCACCGGATCCATGTTTTGATCACGCAGGGCCAGAAGAATGGAGACCCGTCCACGCGGAGAGCGGGTCTCATCGTTATTCACCCGATAGGTGGGACAGCAGGGCAGACAGTAACCGCAATGCGTACAAAGGTCGGCGTTGGCCAGGGAGGCAGCCAATCCGTACGTCGTGCCGGTCGCGGCAGTTTGGGCTGGAGCGGCCTCTCCGTACGTCGTGCCGGTTGCGGCAGTCTGGGTTGGGAAATCGGTCATGGTTGCAGGGTAGAACGTCTCAGGGGTGGAGGGGAAGTCTCGTCAAAAGTGGTGGATTGGAGCGCCTCATCCTGGTGCACCTGCACTGTCGCAGCTTGCCAATGGTTTGATGGCCAGTTTATAAGGGAGGATGCGCTGCGTTGCGCTCGACATCAACTCAACTGGCATAAGGAAACGGTTCAGTGTCTCAGACATGGCGCCCCGACTCCTGGCGGCAATACAAGGCAGAACAGCAACCTACGTGGCCCGATTCCGCGGCTTTGGCTGAAACCATCGCAAACTTGAGCCGGTTCCCCCCCCTGGTATTCGCCGGTGAGGTGCTCTCTCTCAAACAGCATCTGGCCCAGGTTGGCGAGGGAAAGGCTTTCCTGTTGCAAGGTGGCGACTGTGCCGAATCTTTCAGCGATTTTACTGCCAATGCCATTCGTGACAAGCTGAAAGTGTTGTTGCAAATGGCTGTGATCCTGACCTATGGCGCCAGAAAGCCTGTGGTCAAGGTGGGGCGTATTGCCGGTCAGTTCGCCAAGCCCCGTTCCAGTCCGACAGAGACCCAGAATGGTGTTTCGCTGCCCAGTTTTCGTGGGGAGTCGGTCAACGATCCCGGTTTTTCCGAGGAGGCCAGGTTGCCGGACCCCAAGCGCCTGGAGCGGGCCTACTTCCAGTCCGCTTCCACCTTGAACCTGTTGCGCGCTTTTACCGAAGGGGGGTTCGCCGATCTGCATCGGGTGCAGATGTGGAACCAGGATTTTGTTGCCAAGAGTCCTCAGGGGCAGCGTTATGCCCATCTGGCCAACCAGTTGAGCGATGCCCTGCGTTTCATGGAGATCATCGGCATCGATTCCAAGACCACGCCGGTGTTGCGGCAGGTGGAGTATTTCACCAGCCACGAGGCCTTGATTCTGGAGTTCGAGCAGGCCCTGACGCGGGTCGATTCCATCACGAGCGATTATTTTGACTGTTCTGCTCACATGTTGTGGATCGGTGAGCGGACCCGGCAGTTGGATGGTGCCCATGTGGAGTTTTTGCGCGGGGTGCGCAATCCTCTCGGGTGCAAAATCGGTCCCCAGGCCACGGCGGATGATGTTCTGGCTCTGTGTGACCGGCTCAATCCCGACAATGAAGCCGGGCGTCTTTCTCTCATCACCCGTTTCGGTCACAACAAGATTGCCGATGCTCTGCCTGCTCTGGTCAGGAAGGTGCATCGGGAGGGGCGGCGCGTGGTTTGGGTTTGCGATCCCATGCATGGCAACACCCAGACCGTCAAGGAGTTCAAAACGCGGCCTTTTGACAATATCTTGTCCGAGATCAAGCAATTTTTCAGCATTCATAAGGCCGAAGGGACTGTTCCGGGTGGTGTTCATTTCGAGCTGACCGGGGATGATGTTACCGAGTGTCTTGGTGGTTCCATGGAGATTTTGCCGGAAAACCTTCGGGAGCGTTATGAGACCACGTGCGATCCGCGTCTCAATGCTGCTCAGGGACTTGATATGGCCTACCTGATCGCCGAGCTTATGCATTCCTGATGGTTCAACCGAATCCATTTCGGGATGCATGGTTTTTTAACGTTTGAAAGACTGGGATGGAGGTCCAGGAGGAAGGGCTGTGCCCTTCCTCTT
>JADGCJ010000193.1 GCA_015229045.1 Magnetococcales bacterium | reverse complement strand
CATCGAAGACGGACACCGCCACCGGGCCGGGATCGGCAAAACCCTTGGCCTCGGGAACGAGGTCTAGGGCGGAACGTTTGCGGACGGCATGGAGCAGACTGGCCAGGGTGTACGACTTGCCGCCGCCGAACGGGGTGCGGAGTTTGAGCACCCGGTCCACGCCGGAATTTCCGGCCAGTACGGCAAGCACCTCGGAGAGCAGTCGGGCGAGATCAGTAGTGAGATAGGTGGCGCGAAAGAAGGCCTCTGGATCGCGATTGACCGTCGGAGTGTTGGGATCGCCGCTGACGATGGCCCCCAGGTCGATGGCGAAGACCGATTCGGTCAACGCCCCGGCCTCCACGTCGGGGTGGAGTGGAACGATTTCGGACCAGGGACGCAGGGTGCGGGCGGTCATGTCATATCGCCAGCCAATCTAAATATTTATTGCTTGCATATCGATCCGCTATGCGATCAAGAAATATTTTGACTTGGTGGTCCAACTGCTTGCGATCAATGAGAAGATTTTCAATTTGCCGCGCTGTGAGGATTTGACCTACGGAAAAGGAATCAGAGAGTTTATTAATGATTGGCTCTAGCATCTTTGGCGTGGGGGATTGAGGAACGACTTGATCGATACAGCTGCGGGGCAGGAGAAACTCAGCTGCAAAGGCATTCGCCCTCTGTTCAACATGAAGGGGCATGCGACCACCCAGGATCTCGACCGAAGGCAGAGCATGTTGAGTATCAACCAATAAATGGGCAATTTCGTGCGACAATGATGCGCGGCGTCCCCAGTCTGTCCTGGCTCTCATTCCACTTTTATTGATCAGAATTCCGATCCGATCACCGTCCCAACGGGCAATGGCATCAATCACCTCTGAGCATTGCGTATTGACCACGGCCACTCCCCAGGAATGCAGCAGTTCTTCGGGATTGGCTGAATGTTGGTCCTTCATTTTGAGTTTTCGCCGCAGCCACTGCGCCAATTGGTAGCCCTGATCATATGATTTCGCGGCGATCAGGCTCTCGATCACTCGGTATGCATCCTTTTGCAGCCTTACCAGTTTCTTGTCAGCCTGTGTCATCCTGAGCTTTGAAACCTTGTCGATGATCAGCCGCAACTCCTCATCCATGAGACCATGATGCGTCATGCGGGCGGCAATTTGCATGGGGGTGGGGTGTGATAAAGATGGTTGACCGAAAATAACCGTAATGTCGTCGTTGGCAGCAATTCTTCGCAACCTTTCAGGACGTATTCCCATCACGATGGAAAGAAAACGTTCGTGCTCCAAGGGCTCGTTGCGTTGATTCCATGCATCCAGAATGATTTTTCCCCTGGGAGAACGGAGATCAACGGCTTTAGCAATGGTCTGCCCCAGTTCATTCAACCGTTTCATGGCGTAATTGAGCGACAAGCGAACATCGTGCGTCTCGGACACGATACGCATTTCATTTCCTTCACGCATCAGGAAAATCGCCGGGAGATGGATGTCGGGCATGCCAGAGGCCAATTCATGCCGCTTCACGAAAGTGAAGATGGCCTGTTCATCACGGGCAACCTGATCATCAGGAGCCTTGCCCCAGGGTAAACTTGCCAGTGAATCATTGAGAAAATTATCCGGGGATTCCGGATTGAAACCCAGAGGATAGACTTCTTCCGACTGTAGAAAGGGCCACGCCCTAGCCAGATGCTCCAAAAGAGCATCCCAATAACTGTCAATTCCTATGCCGGGACCATCGGATTCTGAAGCTTGTCCCCAAACGGGATCATTCTCAATCAGAATTCGTAAAGAACCGTGTCCCGAGAACATGGCAATACCATCCGTGGGTATCGGGGCGGGATCGAATTGAAATGAGAAAATCTCATCATGCGGAGCATTCATAATCATAAGCACCTAACGGAATTTCCTGGCGACGATTTTCCATCCCTCGGGAAGGTACTCGCGCATCCAGTTTCTGTAAAGATGAAACGTACCGTCCGTTTGCGCCCTGCGCGCCAATTCCCACAGAACCACCGTTGGAACTCTTCTTGCTTTCTGTTCTTTTTCAGGGAATCCATGAAATGATATTCCAGGTAACGTCGGTTCAGCCCGATAGACCACGCCTTGGTGAACATTATAGATTTCTTTTGGGGGGGCTTCATCCATCGGGAAGCACACCCCTTGGTTCAGCAATTGTTCCGCAAGAGCGGGATCGTGAGTGATTGAATTTGGACATTTCCCAACCTCTTCCTGACCATTGAACTCAAAGCCAGCATTATCCTGTTTCCACTTGTGCTTTTTCCGCCACTCGCCAGGATCGTACTTCCAATTCGGCATGCCTTATCTCCTATCTCAACCAAACAGGCCCCCTCCCTTAGTCTGCTCCACTACCGCACGCCAATTGGCCAAAAGTTTGGTCAGGGCGGCATGTTCGGCGGGAGTGGTGACCATCGCTTCGACATGATCATACTCCCTTTTGCCAGATAATGCAGCGCCTGACAGAGCGGATGGCACCAATAATCCCTACCGACGGCGTCTGAGAAAAGGGCCGGAAAAACCCCACCCTCTGACGAAACTCCCGGACGCAGGTGAACGGATTGGCCAGACGCCACTCACGACCCTCCTGCCGGACGGTCACGCCACCACTTTTTCGATGGTGGGTAATGATTGAATGGTTTGATCGATCAGGCAGGCCGTTGTGTTTTTTCGGCCAGATGACGTCCCATCTTTAAATCCCAGTTGGGAACATGGAATAAAAACCAATTTTTCACATAGCTTAGCAGGTCCAATACGGTGGTGTGGCTTTTGGACTCCAGGGCGCGGCTTAAAGATTCGGCCTGGGTGCGGAAGGCGGTGTGTTGGGCCCGATGCTCCGGCAACGAAGGATCGTTCGCCTGTTCCATCAGCCGCTCCTCGGTGGCAAAATGGCCGACGGCATGCCCGAAAAGCTCCTGCGCGGCCCGATGCGTGGCCTCGTGGCCGGCACAGGACTGAATGGCGCGATACAACACATTGAGCAGCACGAACAGTTGCCGGTGTTCTTCATCGACAACCGGCACCCCGATCTTCAAACCATCCGACCAGGTGACCAGATCCACAGGCGTGGACGGCGTCTCCCCGGGAACCAGATAAAGCCCGTCCATGGCCTGACACATCCCCTTCCGGTGTGCATGAACCTCTTGCAGCAGCCTGCCGACCTCCTCCTTCTCCCCGGCATTCAACCGGACAATGGCACGGGTCGCACTCTCATGCATGGCCTGACACTCCTGCAACATCTCCCGATACAAAGGATGTTCCGCCAGGGCGGTCTGCCGGTTGGCCTCCAGCCACTTGCCTGTTTCACTCGCCTGCCAGTTGGCAAAGGCATCATCCTTCAACCGGACATTGCCGAACATCGCCTTTTCCAACTGTCCCATCCGGGCCAGCAGGTCGCTTTTGAACCGGTACATGTCGAACGGCTCGGTAAACGCACCAAAAGTGAGCCAGGCATCGTGAAAACCATCGTTGATCTCCCGGGCGATCTCCGACAGCACACCACACTGGTTGACCGTGCCATGCAGAAAACGGGTCATCCGCAAGGAGTGTTCCACCCGCTCCTTCACCTGCCGCGACAGCTCATTGGTCGTACCAGCCGATTCGTGACTCGTGTCTGCGAACTGACGCGCCTCGCGGGTCTTTTGCTCCATCTCCAGGGCCGTGGCCGCCACCCGTGACGCCCGGGAGGCAATCTCCATCATGCTGCCCACCCCGCGCGACGCCTCCCCGGCCACCGCGTGACTGAACCCCTCCAGCTCGCGGGAACTTTGCATGATGGTCCCCATCGCCAATCCGACCTGTTCCATGCTTTCGGCCACCTGCGCCGTGGTGGCGCGTTGGTCGTCAATGGCCTGGGCGATCTCCCGGTTGACCGTGTCCAGCCGCTCCACCCAGTCGAAAAGCTGACCCGCCACCGAGGAGGCCTCGGAGGTTCGTTCCCGGATCTCTTCGATCCGGTTGACAATGTCCCCGGTGGCCTGACCGGTCTGTCTGGCCAGCGCCTTGATCTCGCCTGCCACCACCGCGAACCCCTTGCCCGCCTCTCCGGCCCCGGCGGCCTCGATGGCCGCGTTGAGCGCCAGCATGTTGGTCTGGTTCGTGATCTCATGGATGAAATCCACCACTGCGCCGATCTCCTCGGCTGCGTGGGTCAGCTCGTCAAGCACCCGGCCAAACGCGCCAGTGGCCTGATTGGCCGCAGCCGTGGCCTGGTTGGCCTCGTGACACTGCGCGCTCACCGCACCAAAAGAGGCCACCATCCGTTCCGTGGCATCGCCGACCTGCTCCGTGGCCTGTGTGGAACGGTTCAGCTGTTCCACCACCTGTTGCAGATGATTCACCATGTTGGCCGCAGCCGTCTCCATGCCGTGCAAATTGCCCTCGGCCTCCCGCGACTCCGAAGCCATCCGGTCGATCTCGTTGGAAATGTCCCGGGCAGACTGTTCCAATCCATCCATGTTCGTGGCAATCTGTCCCAGATGATTCCGTGTGGCCTCCACCTCCCGGGCCAGCCGGTTGTTGCTGACATCGATCTCTTCGGCCAGCTTGAACAGCGAATTGACATCCTTGCCCAGAAATTTGCGCATCTGGATGAGTTCCATGATGAGCGCCGAGGCATTGCCCGCCTGCATGCCGATGATGTGAACCGCGCGTCGTACCGGATCCTCGGTCGGCGTTTTTTCAATCTTCGTCTTCTTCGGGCGTTCGATCCACCAGGCCAGAAACCCGAAAATCGCACAGACCGTCAGGGTCGCCGCAACCAGCCCGGTCCACGACCTCTCCGGGCCGAGCCAGGCCATGAACACGGCCTCCACAATGACCGCCAGTGGTGGAATGATTGTTTTGATCAAATTTTAACATCCATTTTTAATATCAGGGGACCAGGGGAAAAGTTCTGGCCGTGGATGACCACTCCCACCCGCCGGATATGTTCCATCAATGCGGGGTGGCGAATGGCATCCCACGCCTTGACATCAAACCGGTACGGCATGGGTAGCCGGTCCAGGGTCTCGGCCACCTCTTCCGCCTGCAAGGGGTCGGTGATCCCGACCAGGGCCAGATCGACATCGGATTGCGGGCGATGGTTCCCTTTGGCCCGGGATCCGAACAGAATCACGGTCTGAATGGCCGGGATCTGTCGGAAAACGGCTTGCATCATTGCCAGATCCTGTTCGCTCAATCCGGTGGCGGTCATGTTTCCATTGTTTTTGTCATTAAAAAATCGTGCAGACGGTCAAAGCATGCAAAATAATTATTTTCAAACGCTTGCAAGACAGCTTCAAATACCTTTGAGTCGTAGGTGTGTGACAACAGATTGCGTTGCAGCAACATTTCGAGCCAGATGCCTGCATCATCCAGAATGCCGACGGCAAATGCCTCTTTGATCACCTTGCGTGGCGTGGCTTCCTGAAAAACGATGCCCTGGGCTTCCAGATAGTCTTTGAGGGTTTTCCATGCCAGTTCAAAGGCAAGTTCGAAACGCTGAATGGCCCCTTCCTTTTCCATTTGCGACAAGGAAGCCACTCCCCGCTCCTGGACCTCGCGCAGCAGGATAAAGGCCCGATCAAAATTGTCGAATCGTTGTTGCCAGCGAATGTCATTCATCTCTGTAAACTTTTAAAAAAAAGAGGGGGTCTGGGGGATTCATCCTCCAGGGTTTTGACTTTAAAACATAAAAATTTTTAAAATGTTTATGTTTTAAAGTC
>JADGCJ010000192.1 GCA_015229045.1 Magnetococcales bacterium | reverse complement strand
TGATCACCCCCATGAGGAGCGGGTCCGACCCGAGGATCGCCCGCAACCGGGCGATCTCCTGGAGGACTTCGGCGAATTCATCGTGAATGCGGTTCTGCTCCAGCCCGGTCAGGCGATGCAGGCGCATGTCGAGGATGGCCTGGGCCTGGTCGGGGGAGAGACGATAGCCGCCGGCGACGAACTGGGGCGAGGCGACCTCCCCCTCGCCGAGGGCCTTGAGGAGCATCACCTCCACCGAGCCGCGCTCCCACAGCTCGGAGATGAGCCCCTCCTTGGCCTCGGCGGGGCTGCCGGCGGCACGGATCAGGGCGATGACCCGGTCGATATTGGCCAGCGCCACCGCCAACCCTTCCAGGATATGGGCGCGTTCCTGGGCCTTGCCGAGGTCGAAGAGGGTGCGCCGGGTGACCACCTCGCGCCGGTGCTTGACGAACTCCTCGAGGAGACGTTTCAACCCCAGCAGGAGCGGCTGGCCGTTGACCAGGGCCAGGGCGTTGACCCCGAAGCTCGACTGCATCGGCGTGTGCTTGAAGAGCTGGTTCAGGACCACTTCGGCCATGGAATCGCGCTTGATCTCGATCACGACCCGCATACCATCGCGGTCGGACTCGTCGCGGAGGTCGGAGATGCCGCTGACCTTTTTCTCACGCACCAACTCGGCGATGCGCTCCACCAGGCGGGCCTTGTTCACCTGGTAGGGGAGTTCCTTGATGATCAGGGCCTCGCGCCCCTCCTTGCTGGTCTCCACCTCGGTCACGGCGCGGACGACGATGGAGCCGCGACCGGTTTCGTAGGCCGAAAGGATCCCCTCGCGACCGTTGATCACCCCGCCGGTGGGAAAATCGGGGCCGGGGATGTGGACCATGAGTTCGCGGACGGTGAGTTCGGGGTTGTCGATCAGGGCGATGGTGGCGGCGATCACCTCCCCCAGATTGTGGGGGGGAATGTTGGTGGCCATGCCGACGGCGATGCCGGAAGAGCCGTTGACCAGGAGGTGCGGAAATTTGGCCGGCAGGACCTTGGGTTCCTCCAGGGAGCCGTCATAATTGGGCTCGAAGGGGACGGTATTCTTGGCGATATCGGCGAGGAGTTCGCCGGCGAGGCGGGTCATGCGGACTTCGGTGTAACGCATGGCGGCGGCCGAGTCGCCGTCGACCGAGCCGAAGTTGCCCTGGCCATCCACCAGGAGGTGGCGCATGGAGAAATCCTGCGCCATACGAACGATGGTATCGTAGACGGCGACGTCGCCATGGGGATGGTATTTACCGATGACATCACCGACGACGCGGGCGGACTTCTTGTAGGCCCGGTTCCAGTCGTTGCCGAGTTCGTGCATGGCGAAGAGGACCCGCCGATGGACGGGCTTGAGGCCGTCGCGGACATCGGGCAGGGCGCGACCGACGATGACGCTCATGGCGTAATCGAGGTAGGAGCGCTGCATTTCGTCTTCGATGTTGACGGGCAGGCGTTTACCGCTGAAGGGGATCTCGGCTTCGGACATGGGCGGTTTGGGTCACTCGGTGGGTTTGCCACGGAAGGGAAGGTCGGTCACCCCTTCATTCTACACCCGCAGCCCCTCGAGGCACAGTCCCGCCGAACGGTTCAGGCTGCCCGCTCGATTCCCGGATTCACGGATTTGACCTTTGGAATGATCTCCGGCCCATCCATGGCTTCTCCTCCTCTCCTGGCGGTTTCGCGAGTTGCTCATGCCAGCAATTAATGCCAGCATTCAGCAGTGAACAGTTTTTGGAACGAATCGGAGTCAAACCATGACCCCCATGATGCACAAGGGCTATGCCGCCCGGATCGAGTACAGTGACGAGGACGAATGCCTCGTGGGACGGGTCGCGGGCATCGAACCGATCATCACCTTCCACGGCGACTCCGTTGCCGAGGTGGGGCAGACTTTCCGGGAAGCGGTCGACTTTTACCTCGAAACCTGCGCAGCCAGGGGCGAACGCCCGGACAAACCCTTCTCCGGCAAGATCATGGCCCGTGTGTCGCCGGAGCTGCATGCCCGTGCGATCTCGGTAGCCGAGGCATTGGGAAAGAGCCTCAACCAATTCGTGGCCGAGGCCATCGAGCAGGCGGTGAAATCCTGACAGTCTGTTGAAGAGGAAAACCCTGACATCAATCCTCGGTATCCGAGATGAAATCTTTGTCTTTTTCTTCCGGGACAAATCTTTGAAAACTTCCCGAGAAATAAAGATCCGAGTCACAATATTCACGGCGTATTTGCCTGACCTCTGGGGAATCCTCGATTATCAGCGTCCGCGAGCCGCGCAGAGTTATGGGAAACGTGACCGCATCTCCCTCCGCCCCAATGGTGACAAGAAGCCGGTCGCCATCCATGATACCGTATCCATTTATTTCACACTTCCCGAGCAAAGTTCCTTTTATATATACTTTTTTATCTTCATATCCTTCTCTTTCTAATTCAACAATAATACCGACAAGATATTTTTTATCGACAGGATAGATCCCAACCCTCTTTTCTTCTCTGATGTGACGCGCTTTATTATGCCTTATTCTGCTGAATGACCCGACAAAAGGATCTGATCTGTTATTCTCACCCAATACATAAAGCCTCTTCCTGAATTCATTCATCAGGCAAGGGCGGTCACCATCGCAATTATCCAACGAAAACAGCCATTCGAGGGTATCGACATCAATTGTCTCGATCATCTCCGCATCCGAAAATCCGAATGATATAACACTGGCCCTTCCATCAACAGAAGACAACTTGTCGTAAAGGTCGAGGTAAGAGCAAACCGTGTCCACGGTAGGTCCTGGTATCACGCGGCAATCCAGCCACTCTTCATAGCTGTCCACCCAGGCACGAACGCTGCCCGGACCGGCACGAACGCCGTCCGGACCGGAAAAAAACATCGACGATACACCAACCAGCATCAGGGCAACCAAGCGGCTTCTATTCATGTTCCATCTCCGGATGTATACTAATGAGTGCATTGTTTGGCCGACATGAAAATTTCCGGAGCCTTTGCAGGGCAAGCAATCGCCGCCATGATTCGCAAAACAGTGTCGGCTATCCAATGCACTGATTAGTATCAACGATATCTTCTTTTATGCTCTTCTACAGTAATTCTTTTATAAGTTCCGTAAATATATCCATTCCACCCGCAAATAATTTCATGAACAATACGTAATTTCGGCGTTTCTTTGATTATTAATGTTTGATGATCGTGCAACACAATTGGAATTGATATCTTATATTCCCCTTCTCTTCCAGCCACCAGAAGTTTATTACCATCACGAATACCATAACCTTTTGCATCGCACATCCATCTGATTTGGCTATTCTCAGCTGTTTGAATGCCGACAAGGTATCTGTCACCCAGAGGATAAATCCCAATACCTCCAAAGTCACTTTCAATGAACGCACCCGTGAACGGAAGATCAGGATGGTCCCCTCTCAGAATGGCTAACTTTTTACGGAATTCATTTTTCAGGCACTCGACTTCACCATCACAAACGTCGCACCATTCCAACCATGAAGAAAAATCCTGTTCGATACTCTGCTCCATATCAGAATCTACGAAACCAAGCTTAATCAAATCAATATTATCCTTGACTTGTCTATATAATTTCAACAAACTTCCATGTTTACACACAGCATCCTGGGTCGGACCGTGTCTCTCTTTGCAATTTGGCCATCCATCCAACGGGCTTTCTCCAGTCAGAAAAACCCACATGATGGCGGCAATGACCATGGATGGAAGCTTTTTATGGTCCATTGATGCTTTATCCTGAATTCTTTGGAATTAAAAAAGACAATGGCAACTCTCTGGTACAGATTTCTCAAACAACGGGAGGGCAGAATCATCTTCCACCCTCCCATCCAATCAGCACGGAACTCGGCTTCGCTCCGTTCCTTTCGATTCTCTGGCTATTGCTTTCTATTCGGACTTTGTTTCGTGCCGAGTTCTCTTTCCAACAAATCCCGCGCCACCTCACGCTCAACCTTCAACCGCCGTCGAACACCCTGTTGTTCCTTATCGGACGAATTCCGAAACCACCTCAACTCGCCTCCCTCCTCGGTCGACCTTGAATTGTACTAATGAGTGCATTGCTTGGCCGACATGAAAATTCCTGGAGCCTTTGCAGGGCAAGCAATTGCAGCCATGATCCGCAAAACAGTGTCGGCTAACCAACGCACTGATTAGTACAATGCCTCTAGCAGTTCTGCGTCGCTCGCCTTGGAGTGATCCAATCCCCCCAATGCCTCGACAACGACACCAATTCGACCCCCATGTTGGATGGCAGTAGACCACATGACCTGCTGCAAGGCGCGGGACCTCGTGGTCACATCAAAACCGGTCGCCTTTTTGACTTTTTCAATGTAAGGCTCGTATTTATTCTTCTCCGCGAAGTCCCGCTCCAATCTCCCGAATTCCTCCTTACCGGCAAGTTCCATCCACTTGCTTTTGAATACCGCAGAGCCTGCCTCGGCTCCCTTGGCTCCACCGGCACTTTTCAGTTCCTTGTATAATTCAGGATAGTTAGATTCCGCGAAGGCCATAAACCCTGGCATCGTATCATCCGCTTTTATCTGATACTTTCCGTAATATTTGATCCCCTTATCGTCAATGGTAAAAGCCTTGGACCCATCCTTGCCGGCCTCAAACATCTCGCTGAGATCCCCCAACTTCGCATCCACCGGAATCGTGGCGTTCCTGTCGTTCGGAGCAGCCTGCGGCACACCGACGGAACCGGGAGTCCGGCTCTGCCCGGGAACACCCCCGGTCGGAGGCGGTCGAGTGCCGGGCTCCTGGCCCGGCACTCCCCCTGCGGGACCACTCCGTCTGGGCAAGGAAGCACCGGGAACATCGGAGACCACCGGGGCCTTGGCTCGGTTGTCGGCAACCTGGAGACCATCGTCGGCAACACCCCTGCCGCGTCCCACCCCGTGACTCCAAGGGTCGAGATAGCCACCGTTGGTGTCGGGATCGGTACCGGTGAAACCGGGAATTCCGCCCTGGTTCGATCGGAATGGCAGGCCACCCCTTATTTCATCACCAATTCCACCATTTTGACGAAGGCCAGAGCCTGGTGTAAAGCGGAAACCCTCTTCAGACTCATCGTGAAACGGATGCGGCATAGCTTGCCTGGATTGCAGTGGTCGACGGAGTTCCATGGTTTGCGCCGTTATCCTCTGGTTGGGATCGAACACGGAAGGCGGGTTCCCCTGCCGATAATCTGGATACAGAGGTGGCAAATCTTGTCCGGATTGCGGCGGTCGACGCAGTTCCATGGTTTGCGCCGTCACCCGGTCGGGATCGAACGCGGAAGGCGGGTTCCCCTGCCGATAATCAGGATACAGGGGTGGCAAATCTTGTCCAGATTGGGGGAAGCGACGCAGTTCCATGGTTTGCGCCGTTATCCGGTCGGGGTCAAACGCGGAAGGCGAGTTCTCCTGCCGATAGGAGTCAGGGGGTATCAGGTACTCTTGGGCTCTTCCCCCCATCGTGGATGGATCAAACACCGTGCTCGCGAAGGGTGTCTCCATCGCCGTGGGGCGTGGGGCGGCCCACTCCTGACCGGAGTTTCCCGGCAGATCGACCGAAGCAGGCGAGTTCCCGGGATACTGGCCAGGGAGAGGAGAGGACATCTGGTCGCCACGGAGCATTTGCAGTGCGGTCAGAACGTCGGTCACCCTTTCGGTCTGCGAGGGCTCCCGCCACGGGT
>JADGCJ010000191.1 GCA_015229045.1 Magnetococcales bacterium | reverse complement strand
CTCCACCTGGATCTCTCCCTGAAGAAGCTCCACCAGGCGGCGACAGATGGCCAGCCCCAGACCGGTACCGCCGAAACGGCGGGAGGTGGAGCTTTCCAGTTGCTCGAAAAGCTTGAACAGGCGGGAGAGATTCTCCGGTGCGATGCCGATGCCGGAATCGCGCACCTCGAAGCGAATGTATCCGGTTTTGCCCGGTTCCGTCAGCGGAGTCGCGGCCAGCACCACCATGCCTTTCGGCGTGAACTTGACGGCGTTGGAGAGCAGATTGGCCAGCACCTGTCGCAGCCGGGCGCTGTCTCCCGTGACCCATTCCGGCAGGTTCGGGTGCAGCCGCAGCTCCAGAAACAGTCCTTTCTGCCGCGCCAGCCCTTCGAAGAGGTCGGCCACCTCTTTGAGCAGGCGGGGCAGGTTGAAATCGGCGGCTTCCAGCTCCAGCCGTCCCGCCTCGATCTTGGAGAAGTCGAGAATGTCGTTGATGATGGCCAGCAGGGAACGACCCGAATTGAGCAGGGTGCGCAGGAAGCCGCGTCCTTCCGGGTTCAGGGGCACCTCTTCCAGCAGTTCCGCCATGCCCAGGATGCCGTGCAGCGGGGTGCGGATTTCGTGGCTCATGGTGGCCAGAAAGAGGCTTTTGGCCTGATTGGCCCGATCCGCCTCCTGCAGGGCCAGATGCAGATCCCGGGTGCGTGCGGCCACGGTCTCTTCGAGTTCGATCTTGGTGCGGTGCAGGGTCTCCTGTTCGCGACGGGTGGCTTCGTCCCGCTGCCGACGCAGCAGATTGACCTGATCCACCAGCGCCAGGGAGAGAAACGCCGCCTGCAGCCAGAAGCCGACGCGACCTCCCCAGATCGTCATGGCGGTGATGGGCAGCAGGCCCAGCAGACGTAACAGGGAGAGCATGATGCCGATGCTCAGGAAAATGGAGCCGATGGCATAGAGTCTGGCCTGCATGCGTCCCCGGTACCACATCCAGGAGGAGAGCAGCAGCGGCAGGGTGGCCGAGAGCAGGGTGGCCAGAATCGCCAGACCGCTGGCCGGGAGTCGCCAGCCGACCAATACCAGCAACAACGCCAGCAGGCTGATGTACATGATGCCGCGAAACAGCCGGTCGATGCGGGGCATGGAACGGGTTTCCAGAAACACCCGGGCGAACTGCAGGCCCAGGGGATAGGCCAGACAGAGCAACAGCATGGGCAGCCCGTCCGAGATCCACGGATATTCGCTGTAGAAATGGCGGTATCCGAAGCCTTGCCAGGCGAAAATCAGGGCGGTGAACGCCGCGATGAAACCGAGATACCAGAAATAGGCCGGGTTGCGGGTGGAGAGATAGATGAACAGGTTGTAGAGCAGCATGAAGGCCAAACCGCCGAAATAGAGGCCGTAGAAGAAGCCCTGCTGTTCCTGGTAGATGGCGAAATTTTCCGGGGACCAGGCGGAGAGGGCGGTTTCCATGAGGCCCCAGTCCGCGTAGGCCAGGCGCAGATAGACGGTGCTGGTGGCGCCGGGCGGGGTTTCCAGGGGGAAGACGGAATATTCCGAAGAGTGGGGTCGATTCAGCATGGGGCGGTGGTCGCCCTGCTGCCCGATACGCGGGGAGGGTTGGCTGGAGGTGATGTGGTAGGCGTCCACGAAATCGAGGGGGGCGTGAACGGATTGCAGCATCCAGTGGCGTGTTACCGCATCGGGATTGACCGCTTCCAGGCGGACCCACCAGGCGGAGCTGGTGCCGCCGCGATGGGTGGAGCCGCCGTCGCCGACGGCTTGAAAGCGGGAGGCCATGGCGGGATCGCGCACCTGTTCGAAGCTCAGGGTTCCGCCGGGATCTTCCAGCAGGGCGACATGAGGAGCGGTGTGCAGGTCATTCAGGTTTGCGGTCAGTTTCAGGGGGGGTGGAGCAGCGGCCGTGGCCCAAGCGGAGCAGAGGAGGGAGATCAGGAAGAGGAAGAGGCGCATGGTCCCCGAAGCTCCCGAAAGCCGGTTGGCTGGGCATGATATCTCGAACCATCAGTATGCCCCACAATGCGCTTTTGCAAAAGCGTTTCCGAACGCGAAGCAGGGCAATCGTATTTGCTGATCGGAGGGCACCGCTGCTCCCTTCTTGGGGTCATGGGTGAGGAGCGCGGCATAAGTGGCAATGGGGCGTGGCAGTGGGGTGACGAGGGGAATAGGCAAGCGGAATCGGATGAGAAGGGGTTCAGAGATTTGGTGCCATTCCATGTTCAGATTTGCGGTTGATCTTTGCGGCAGGCTGAGGCATGCTGTCAGAGTATTGTTACTATATTTACGGGCGTGATGTATTCTATGTCTTTTTAAAAACCAGCGATAGAATGCTTGAATATCATTCAGTCTTTTTTTCCATGAGGAATTGTGGCTGTGAAAATAATAAAAGCTGATGATGTTGTCGAAGACAGACTAAAAATCAAAAACCAAGATCTTGGCGCAGTTTTTGATGCGCAGGTAATCCTGATGCGTTCACCTTTATCGATGGGTGTGGACGACGCCGTTCGGGATTGTATCGAGGAACTTGTTGAGATGGAGGAGAATAACCGGAAAAAACGTTTATGTGTCCTTATTGAAACCACGGGTGGTTATATTGAAGTTGTGGAGCGCATTTATCGGGTTTTTCGGCAGCATTATGGCGAAGTGATTTTTATTGTCCCTAATTTTGCTTATTCTGCAGGAACTGTCCTGGTTTTGTCTGGAGATGAAATCTACATGGATTATTATTCCGTGCTTGGTCCAATAGATCCACAGATTGATGGTGAAGACCGGAACGGTTTTGTCCCTGGAATAGGTTATCTCAATAAGTATTACCAATTAATGAATGCAATTAATACTGATATTGATGGGACTAATACACGGGCCGAAACACTCTTTTTGTTGAATAAATTTGATCCTGCAAAAGTATTTTTTATAGAACAAGCCAGAGATCATGCTGTTGATTTACTGAAAGAATGGTTGCCAAAGCATAAATTCAAGGATTGGACCGAAACTTCTACCCGCAGAGAACCTGTCAATGAGGAAATGAAACGGCTGCGCGCCAGTGAAATCGCGGAGGTGCTTGGGGATCCTGAACGATGGCATTCCCATGGCCGTGGCATCGGAATTCGCGAGCTTGAGAGCGAAGAGATAAAGTTAGTCGTTAATAATTTTGCCGAAAAGCCAGATTTGAATGCGGTCATTCGTAGTTACTACAGTCTTGCTATAGACTATTTTGCCAAAATGAACATGCCATTCGCTATCCACAGTGTGTTGGGCGTCAAGGAGATATCATGACCATGCCAAAGGATTCCATTAAAGCTGTCAGAGAAAAATTGGCGAACACCCGAAGTGGGCAGATCATCCTGTCGCAATTAACCGAAATCGAGCGATTGCAGTGTGATATGGTGAAACTCGGCGCTTCGGCAGACACCGCCCCTCCGTTGCGTTTGCCCTATTCGAGTATGCCACCGCTGAGATCGCGATGCTGGAAATGAGCTTTTTCGAAGGTTGTTGAAAAACCGGATGAGCTACCGATATTTTCGAAAGTAACACCCTAAGGCCGCCGTAGCGATATGGCGGCTTTCTTTCGTCTTGCCCCCTGATATGACCCCGCGTGGGCTGCCCCGACACTCATTCATCAGGGTTGGTCAGAAACAGTAAAGAGCGAATTGTTTTTTCTCTTTCCAGTCCTCGTCCTGAGCGCGACGGTTTCTCAAGAGGCTGTGCTTGCGTCGGTGCAACTCTTTGGCTACGCTGTGGTGGTGATTCTTCCATCCATTGCGAACAGTGGAGCTAAATTATGAAAATTGTTGCGGGATTCCTGGCTGTTTTGTTGGGCCTCGGTCTTTCCGGGGCCGCGGTTGCGGCCGAGCCGGTGGTGATCAAGTTCAGCCATGTGGTGGCGGTGGAGACGCCGAAGGGCAAGGCGGCGGAGAAGTTTCGCGATTTGGCGGCGCTTTACACCCAGAACCGGGTGAAGGTGGAGGTTTATCCCAACAGCCAGCTTTTCAAGGACAAGGAGGAGCTGGAGGCTTTGCAGATGGGGGTGGTGCAGATGTTGGCCCCTTCGCTGGCCAAGTTCGGGCCGTTGGGGGTGAAGGAGTTCGAGGCGTTTGATCTGCCGTTTTTGTTCGACAATTACGACGATTTGCACAAGGTGACCCAGGGTCCGGTGGGTCAGGCGATGTTGAAGCGGCTGGAGGCCAAGGGCATTTTGGGACTGGCTTTTTGGGACAACGGCTTCAAGCAGATGAGCGCCAACCGGGCCTTGTTGGGGGTGAAGGATTTTCAGGGGTTGAAGCTGCGCATTCAGTCGTCGAAGGTGTTGGATGCGCAGATGCGGTCGATGAACGCGGTGCCGCAGACCATGGCTTTTTCGGAGGTGTATCAGGGGTTGCAGACCGGGGTGGTGGATGGCACGGAGAATCCGGTTTCCAACTTTTTCACCCAGAAGATGCATGAGGTTCAGAAGCATTTGACGGTTTCGAATCATGGCTATCTGGGCTATGCGGTGATTGTGAACAAGGCCTTTTGGGAGAATCTGGCCCCGGATGTTCGGGTTCAGTTGGATCGGGCCATGATGGAGGCCACGGCTTACGCCAACCAGATTGCCAAGGAGGAGAACGACAAGGCGTTGGAGGGGGTGAAGGCTTCGGGCCGGACGCAGGTGGTGGAGTTGACGCCGGAGCAGCGTTTGGCGTGGAAGAAGGCCATGGTCAAGGTGCATGGCGAGATGGCGGACCGGGTGGGCAGGGAGTTGTTGGAGTCCATTTACAAAGAGACGGGTTTCGATCCAGCGAAGTTGTAATACGGGGGTCCGGGGGGGATTATCCCCCCCGGCGGGGTTCGGGGCAGCGCCCCGAGGTGTTGTTTTTATTTCTTTCCTCCTCTATTCTGCTCCTTCCCGCCAAAGCGGGAAGGAGACCCGCCTTTTCCCTCATTGCCTGTCATCGAGCCGATTGATGAGCGATCCGGTCAAGATATTCATTTCGTATGCCCATGAAGATGAAGCCTATAAGGACGCGCTGCTCAAATTCCTTAAGGTGTTGACTCGCCAGAAGAAAATCCAGCCCTGGATGGATCGGCAAATCAGGATTGGCGAGGAGTGGCGGCCTCAGATCGAGCAGGCTTTGCGGGAATGCCGCCTGGGAATCCTGCTGATCAGCGCCGATTTTCTGGCCTCCGATTTCATCCAGGATGAAGAGGTTCCGCAACTGCTGGAACAACACCGCACCGGAAGAACCCGGTTGGTGCCCATCATCATCCGTCATTGTCCCTGGACCAAGGACCAAATCGCCAGATACCAGGCCTTGCCCAAGGATGGTAAACCGGTCAAATCCTATGCCGATTCCGATCAAGCCTGGACCGAAGTCACCCTCAATATTGCTGAAATCCTCGCTGAACTCCCCTCCGTTCCGGCAACGCCTGCATCCGTCACCTGCCACCACAACCTGCCTTCCCGCAACCTCCTGTTCACCGGACGGGAGGAGGTGTTGCGCCAGTTGGCCCAAGGCTTCGGCACCACCGCCACCCAGGCCCTGACCCAGACCATCCACGGGCTGGGCGGCATCGGCAAGACGCAGACCGCTTTGGAATACGCCCATCGCCATCTCGGAGAGTATCAACGGATCTGGTGGCTGCTGGCGGAAACCGAAGCGGGGTTGAGCGCGGGGTTTGATGCCCTGGCGCAGGAGCTGGGCTACCGGGAAGGGGATATCGAGGCCAAACGCCGTTTTGTCCACGATTGGTTGAATCGGGAAAAGGATTGGCTGCTGATTTT
>JADGCJ010000190.1 GCA_015229045.1 Magnetococcales bacterium | reverse complement strand
CATCCAAAGTCCGCCAACGCATGAACCGTTCTTTGTTGGCTGTGAGTGATCCTATGCGGGCAAAGAGGCCATCGGAAATGATCAAGACGGCGTTGGTATGGAACAGGGACGGGATTTCGTTTTTGTAGGTCTGGAGTTGGTTGTAGGCACTCTCCAAAGTCGCCTGTTCGTCTCCGGGTTTCTTCAGTTCGATGACGGCCAGGGGAAGACCGTTGACGAAGACGACGACATCCGGGCGGCGGTTGTGGCTACCTTCAATGACAGTGAACTGATTGACGGCCAGCCAGTCGTTGTTGTCGAGATCGTCATAGTCGATCAGATGAACGATACCGGGGCGGAGTGTTCCATCCTCAGCGTAATACTCAATCTCAACGCCAGTGGTGACCAGACGGTGCAATCTCCGGTTCTCCTCTACAAAAGATGGAGACTCGGTTTGAATAACCTTCCTGATAGCGTTTTCTTGGGCTTCCGCTGGTAGGTCGGTGTTGATACGGGAGACCGCTTCCTCAAGACGACCACGCAGAATCACGTCACCGTAGCTGTTTCGCTCCCGTTGGCGGGAGTCTGGGCCGATCTTGGGTTCGGAAATGCAGGCGTAACCCATCTCCGTGAGTTTACCAAGGAGGATCTCCTCGACCTGGGCTTCGGACAGGGATGGCATCAGAACCGTACTCCCAGCAAGGAGCCTTTCACATCTTCATCCGTCAAACGCAGCCGGATAAAAGGCGACAGATTAAAATCTGGCGAAAACTCCTTCTCTGGGACCATATCGCTGTTCAGGGTACAAATATATTGAAATCCGTAGGCTTCCGATTCCTTGGCCGCCAGTTCAAGTGCACGGGCGCGTTGGCGTTCATCTACGCCATCAAAAATCATGCTGTCATGGATCAGAACCCGAGGAGAAACCGATTGTTCCGCCCACAGACGGGCAAGCATCAGGTCGTAGCAGAAGATCTTCATATTATCGACGCCGCCGCTTCCAGAGCGTTCAATATCAACACGAAAATTAAATCCATTGGGTCCAACCTCAACAACCAGATTCCCAGGGGCTGAGTACAAATGCTGAGAATATGTGTTGAACAGGCTGATGGCCCTTTCCCAAATGACTCTTCGCTCATCAAGATCCCGCCTGGCTTTCTGATGCAGGCGTTCCTGGTCGATCTTGACCTCGCTCATCCCAGACTCAAGCGCACGATGTTTCTCGATCATCGAGGTAACTGCGTTCAACTCGTTCACCACTTCGAGGTGGCGTTGTTGCAGCCGCGTATACTCCTCCAATGCGCCATGGGTTTTCAGAATCTCCATTAATGCGGCGCGTTCTTCTGTTTTTTTCCGAATCTGGGTTTCCCGGTTGGATATGGCATTCTTGAGGCGTTCCACCTCATCGGCCAGGAAGGCGAGTCGATTGGAAATGATCGTTGCGTGGAAGTGGCGAACCTCCTCGATTCTGCGCAGCGCGGTCGTCGGCAGGGATATACCTGCCTCCTGATAGATCCGATCCAGGGAATCCGTTGGTGGTGGTTGCTCCTCGGACAGATTCTGCTCGTAAAGTTTGAGAATCTCCCGATCAACGGTGTTGGCATTGACCAGTGAATGAATTTCTCCGGTAAACCTGTTGGCGTCGGTCTGGATCTGCTCATATTGAGGATGGACTTTGAATGACTCCAGATCCGCTTGTCCTTTTGTGACCAGATCCTTCAATCGGACCTGACGCGTTTCCAAATCACCAAGCTTTCCACCAAAGCCGTCCAATACTCCTGCCTTGATAGCGGTTCTAATGGATTCCAGATCCTTGCTTCGTTCCTTGATTTCCAGAAGTTTCGAGGCGTCTTTCCAAGCCAATCTAAGGAGAAACGCATTATTGATTTGAGCGTCCAACGCTGTTTGCTTGCGGAACGATTCAAATGGTATGGAGTAGGCATCCTTTCGGCGGCGAATGAAGTAGGAAATCAGGCTACGGAAAGATGGACCACGCAGAGAACTCCCGTCGGTATCATAAGGCAAGCTGAACAGAAAATGCCCGAGCAGCAGAGTCCATTCCTTGGCGATGAAGGCTTCGACGCCTTTTCGAACCGTCGGTTGGATCGGCCAGTTGGATGGAACATCGGTGACCAGGAAATTGGTTGGGTTCTCCACTCCCCTAGTCACGGTCATCTGACGTGAGCCAACAGCCAATTCCAGGGAGAATTCCCAGCCGGGCAGGTGCTCTCTGGGCAGGAATTCCTTGTCCGCATTTGCTCCCAAACAGAAATGGATGATTTCGATCAGCGTTGATTTTCCCAAGCCGTTTCTGGAATTCTTCCTGGTTTCCTCCTTGGTTCGATCGGCCATCACCACATTGAAGCCTTTGGTAAACTCGACGCTTCGAAATGAGGTTTGATTGGCCGTTATCCGTCTGATCATGCCTTCTTCCTCCTCACGAGCAGGCCATCCACCCAGTCAATCGCCTGAATGGCGAACAGGAAGTCCAGCACCATGACAAAACGCCAATAGACGCTTACCTCCGGATTGCCCCGCACCCGTTCCCACAACGCCGTGACTGTCTGCGGGGTCTGCATATGTCGCAGAAGGGTGTCTCCCGCCCCCAGAAGGGAGTGTTGCAGGTCAACGTGCTTAGTGGGAAGAATCATTTCTCGAATACCTCGCAGCTTTCAAACAAGTATACCAACACGGCCAGCCCCGCCGCCTGCCGTTTGAAGTCGTGGCTGCCGCAACTGGCGAATTCCCGCATAGCCTCGAACAGGGCGTCGTCGTCCATGCCTTGTTCACGGAATCTATGATACGCGGAAAAAAAGCCGGACTTAAGGCGTTCAGGAAAATCAGGGTCGAAGGTGGACATGTTCTGCAAATAACAACGCACATCCCCGCTTCGGATTAGACCAATATTAATATAGTATTCGACATTGCTGGTCAGCCGGTTCTTGGCCATCTTCTCCCGAGGAGCAGTGATCGTGAAATCGTCCGTTGGGGTGCTGGGTGGGGAAGCGATGGCTTTGGCAACAACCTCTAGTTCCGGGAAGCCGACGCTGGGCATGGCGGCAGCCAACGTCGATTTGACCCATCGCTCATGGTCTGTCTTGATGGTTCTTAGGTTGTCCACGGTGTAAGTGTTGGGATGTGCATCCACCTGGGCGTGGCAAGCCGGGCACAACAGAATCGAATTTTCGTAGGTATCCAACTGGTCCCGAGGAAAGTCTGGATCTCCACGGGGGCCGTCGTCACTGTGACCGACGATATGGGCTCTTTCACCGATCTGTTTGGTAGAATCCGCCTCCGTAGCCTCCAATACCAGTAACCGCCGACAGCCAGCAAACGCGCAACGGTTGCCGGAACGACCGTAGAGCTTTTTGATTTCTGCCGGTGACAGCTCTTTCCTTGGCCTATTCACAGTACCGCCTCCACTGCCTTTTCGGCGTCGCGGACACGGATCTCGCCAGTGATCAGTTTGGGGAGGAGCAGGTCGCGGAGGTGGGCGAGGGTTTGGGATTCCTTGGCGTTTGCCTTGATCTGTTTGAAGCAGGGTTTGATAAATGAACCAAAGATGGACAGCAAATCGGTGCGAGGTGCGGTTATTTCATAGCCTGCCAGTGAATCAACCTGAACCCTCTGTCGGCCAGACGTTCCAGTCATGCTTTGAATAGCAAAGTCCCGAAACCGGGGATCTCTGGCCAACAGGTATCCGAATTCCTCTGGAAAAGGCTTTATCGGACGAATGACGATAAACTCTGTTGATCCCCACCCAACCTGTCCATCCTCCAAACAATGGACGAAAGCTGTCTTACCGTTTTCCAGGCAGGGTGTAATCCTGGCAAGCAGCGTATCGCCATTCCGAAATTTCGATCCGGCTTCAAAAGGTCGCAGTACCGGAGGTTCTGGCCAACCCCCTCCTGTTGGGAGTGCTGACATCTCCAGATAGGGGACTGGATCACCCTTGATCAGCTTTTCTCTAGGGTTCAAGTCAGCAATTCCTGCCAACGGTGATGAAATCCACCCCACCGGCTTATCCTCATCATCCAATGCATCGGGAAATAAATCCCATATCTCTTTAGCAAGATAAGCCGGGCGGCCCTCTGTCTTGGCGCGCACCGGGCCAAAATCCACAAACCAGTCCTTGAACACTGCCCGTGCCATGGCCTCTAGGTCGGCGTTCATGCGGCGGTTCAACTCGATCTTGTCGTCCAGCGCACCGAGGACTTGGGCGATGGCACGTTGTTCGTCCAGATTGGATGGCATTGACACAAGGAACGTGCCAAGACGCGACCGGGAAAGCTCCGTCTGTCCGGTTGATCCCTCTCCGAGGGCTTCGATCTCTGGCTCAAAGCAACGCAGCGCCAATCCGAGGTATAAGGGATCGATTACCTCACGATTTGGACGAATCAATGTCACATGGCTATCGACTGTAGCCGTCTCCGGCAGCCTGCGAATTTGAGCAACACGCCCAAGAGTACCAATCCCCGTTGAGTTGACCAGAATGTCTAAAGGTTGAATAATGCGCTCAGCCGCAACCGGCTTTTGTTGTGGATCGGTACGGCGGGCCAAAGCAAAATTGACCCTCTGATCACGAACACACTTTTGGTTCAGGACTAGTATTCCACCTATATCAATGTATGCTGGAGTTGTACCTCGATTCAAATATGTACAAAGACTTGAGAGAGGTTGCTCCCGCCAGTTATCCACCACACCCCAGTCCCCCATTTCTTGCACCATCACCCGCTCTCTCCCAATTATCCCCCTGAACCCATCCGCCGTCGTCGCCCAATCCACCACATCCACCTTGAACGGCAAATCTGATTCGCTGAAATCCTCCTCCAGACTGGCCTGCTGTTCCAGCTCCAGCGGCCCGTCGCCCAGAATGCACAAATCCAGATCGGAATACTGCTTGGCCGTCCATTTGGCGCGGGAGCCGAAGGCCCAGACCTCCCGGTCGGAAACGTGCTTTTTGAGGATTGCCCGGACGATCTCCCAATGATCCGGGCGGATATCGATCAAGGGGACTTCACCCATTGCGGGATTCCAGACGCTTGAGCAAGGATCGCGCATCACTGATGAAGGTTAGGGTATCCTGGTAAACCTGTCGGGCCTTGTCATGGTCATAGGTATGCGAGGAGACATTGCGCATTTTGCGGTACTTGAACCATGCCTCGACATCGGCGATCAACCCTTTTTCAGCCGCGACGCGCAGCACTTCGCGGAAATTGGTCTCGTCCACTTCGTTCGGACTAGCCGATTCGATTTCAATCTGCCGCTTGATCATCTTGATGCTGAGTTCGTAAACAAACTCGAAATTCTGGATCACACCTGCCACCAGGGTATTCTGAACCTTGGAAGATTGCCGGTTGAACCATTCGGCATCACTGACTACTTCAAGACCATCCTCCAACGAAGCGACAGCGTTGCGTAGTGAACTGAAATCCAGTGTTTTGTCGTTCATTGAGGTAACACCAACCGTCCAAGGTTCGTCCGAATCACCGCCTCCAATCTCGCCCCCTCGGTAAAATGGGCCTCAAGACTTTTCTGCAAATGCGAGAACCGCTCTATGAAGGGGGTATCTTCTTCATCGACTACTGCCGCACCAACATAACGCCCTGGTGTCAGGACATGATTATGAGTACGGATTTCCTCCAAGGAAGCCGCCTTGCAGAAGCCGAGTTCATTCTCATACGAGTTGGCCCCTGGCTCTCCTCGCCAAGCACGGCATGTATCAGCAATCTTCTGGATGTCTTCGTCTTTGAATTCTCGACGGGTCCGATCCACCATGTAACCGA